>JBDTAU010000166.1:0-15283 GCA_039924465.1 Dermatophilaceae bacterium | reverse complement strand
AGGTCAGGGTCTCATCGTCAGGATGAGCGTGGACGAACAGCAGTCGGGCGGGCACAGGACCTCCGGTCAGCGGACGGAAACGGTGGCGAGGTCCACGATGCCACCGATCAGGTGGTCCTCGTAGTGGCCGACGCCGACGCCGTGCGCGGAGGTGACGGGTCAGGCCTCGGACTTTGCGGCGGAGCGGGCGCGGGCGGCGGTGCGGCCCCGGCTGGCCCCGCTGAGGACGACCTTACGGATCCGGACCGCCTCGGGGGTCACCTCGACGCACTCGTCCTCGCGGCAGAACTCGAGCGACTGCTCGAGGCTGAGCTTGCGCGGCGGCACGATCTTCTCGAAGTTGTCCGAGGACGAGGCCCGCACGTTGGTGAGCTTCTTCTCCTTGGTGATGTTGACGTCCATGTCATCGGTCCGGGAGTTCTCGCCGACGATCATGCCCTCGTAGACCTCGGTCGTCGGGTCGGTGAAGAGGGTGCCACGCTCCTGGAGGTTGACCATCGCGTAGGCGGTGACAACGCCGGTCCGGTCGGACACCAGGGAGCCGCTGGTCCGGGTCGTGATGGTCCCGAACCACGGCTCGTAGGCCTCGAAGATGTGGTGGGCGATGCCGGTGCCACGCGTCTCGGTGAGGAACTCGGTCCGGAAGCCGATCAGGCCGCGAGCCGGCACGAGGAACTCCATCCGGATCCACCCCGACCCGTGGTTGGTCATCTGCTCCATCCGACCCTTCCGGGCAGCCATGATCTGGGTGATGGCGCCAAGGAACTCCTCGGGGGTGTCGATGGTGAGGCGCTCCACCGGCTCGTGGACCTTGCCGTCGATCTCACGGGTGACCACCTGCGGCTTGCCGACCGTGAGCTCGTAGCCTTCCCGTCGCATCTGCTCGACGAGGATGGCCAGGGCCAGTTCGCCACGGCCCTGCACCTCCCAGGCATCGGGGCGCTCGGTGTCGAGGATCCGCAGCGACACGTTGCCGACGAGCTCGCGGTCGAGGCGGTCCTTGACCATGCGCGCCGTCACCTTGGAGCCGCGGACCCGGCCCACCATGGGGCTGGTGTTGGTGCCGATGGTCATCGAGATGGCGGGCTCGTCAATCGTGATGAGCGGCAGCGGGATCGGGTTCTCCGCGTCGGCCAGTGTCTCACCGATGGTGATCTCCGGGATGCCGGCGACGGCAATGATGTCGCCGGGGCCGGCCTCTTCGACCGGCTTGCGTTCGAGCGCCTCGGTCATGAGCAACTCGGTGATCTTGACCCGCTGCTGGGTTCCGTCGTGGCGGCACCACATGACGTGCTGGCCCTTGCGAATCGTCCCGTTGAACACGCGCAGCAGCGCGAGACGGCCCAGGAAGTTGGAGGCATCGAGGTTGGTCACGTGCGCCTGCAGCGGCGCCTCGTCGTCATAGACCGGCGCCGGGATCGTGTCCAGGATGGTGCGGAACAGGGGCTCGAGGTCCTCCTCCTCGGGCAGCGAACCGTCGGCGGGACGCTCGAGGGAGGCCCGGCCGTTCTTGGCCGACGCGTAGACGATCGGGAATTCGATCTGCGCCGCGGTGGCGCCGAGGTCCATGAAGAGTTCGTAGGCCTCGTCGACGACCTCGGCGATGCGCGAGTCGGGCCGGTCCACCTTGTTGATGCAGAGGATCACCGGCATCTTGGCGGCCAGTGCTTTGCGCAGCACGAAGCGGGTCTGGGGCAGCGGCCCCTCGGACGCGTCAACGAGCAGCACCACCCCATCGACCATCGAGAGGCCGCGCTCGACCTCACCACCGAAGTCGGCGTGCCCCGGGGTGTCGATGATGTTGATCGTGACGCCGTCAGGCAGGCCGGCTTCCTGAGCGGCCGCACCCTTGTAGTGCACGGCCGTGTTCTTGGCCAGGATCGTGATGCCCTTCTCACGCTCGAGGTCCCCCGAGTCCATCGCGCGTTCGTCAACGTGCTGGTGCGCCCCGAAAGCGCCTGACTGCCAGAGCATCTTGTCAACGAGGGTGGTCTTGCCGTGGTCGACGTGGGCGACGATTGCGACGTTACGGATGTCCGAGCGGGTCTTCAAAGCCATTGGATCATTCTTTCAGGGTTTTCTGGGCTTCTTGACCACGGCCCGGAGCCGGGCCTGCACCTGGTCGACGATGGGTCGGTCCGCAGGGAGCCACGGCAGGTCATCAAGGTCGTCCGCCTCGACCCAACGCAGCTCGTCATGGTCCTCCAGCGGGGTCGGGACTCCCTCCACCACCTCGGCCAGCCACACGAGCATCTCGTAGCGGTTCCCGAGGGGCCAGGTCAGCCCGGGCAACGGCCCGGGCACGTTCTCACCGAGCTCGACCCGCACCCCCAACTCTTCGGCGAGTTCTCGGTGCAGGGCGGCCAGCGGCGACTCCCCCGGGTCGACCTTGCCACCGGGAAGCTCCCACCCGCCGGCGAGCGCAGCCGGCTCCGTTCGCCGTGCCGCGAGCAGTCGGTGCGGCCGCGCCAGGCTGTCGACGATGGCGGCCCCCACGACCAGGCGCACGAGAGGTGGCGGGGGGATCGTCATGGACAGGGCATCCTGCCACACCCACCCGGGTGTCTCGGGCGGATTCACGAGCAGGGCCGGTGCTCGATTACGCTCCCCCCATGCGTTCAGCCACCTCGGAGGCACCCAGACCCGAGCCGGGCCCGGCCCGGCCACCATCCACCTACGCCGTCGAGGCCCCCAGGTGAGCATCGCGCTCGGCGTCGCCCTGATCCTCGTGCTGACCGCTGCGACAGGGTATTTCGTCGCCCAGGAGTTCGCCTACGTTGCCGTGGATCGGGACGCCCTCCGGCGACTGGCCGCCGATGGCGACGCCCCTGCCGAACGGGCCCTGCGGGTGACCTCGAGGTTGTCCTTCGCTCTGTCTGCCTCCCAGTTCGGCATCACGGTGACCGCCCTGCTCGTCGGCTACGTCTCTGAGCCCCTCGTCGGCACCGGGCTCGCCGAGTTGCTCTCGTCGGACCTGTCGTATGCCGCTCGGCTGTCCATCTCCGTCGCCGTGGTAATGACGTTCTCGACGATGGTCCAGATGGTCTTCGGCGAGCTCGCCCCCAAGAACCTGGCCATCGCCCGGACCGTCGAAGTCGCCAGAGCCCTGAGCCGCAGCACGCTCGTCTACCTCACCGTCATCGGGCCACTCGTGCGCTGGTTCGACGCCGCATCCACCTGGTTGCTGCGCAAGATCGGGATCGAGCCGGTCGACGAACTCGGCCACGGCGCCACCGTCGAGGACCTGGGCCAGATCTTCGTCGCGTCGCATGCCGACGGGCTGCTCGACGACGACCTCTCCGAGCTCTTGGCGGGCGGACTGCGCGTCCGCGAACTCGAGGCCGAGGACGTGATGACCCCCCGAGTCCGGGTCCAGACCCTGCGCCGCGAGGCCACCGTCACCGACCTGCTCGAGCTGCTCGGTAGCGGTCGGTCCCGCTTCCCGGTGACCGGCGACGACGGTGACGACATCCTCGGAGTCGTGGGGATCGCCGAGATCCTGGCCGTGCCAGCGTCCGAGCGGGACACCACGACGGTGGGGAGCATCGCCGCGCCACCCACGGTCGTCCCGACGAGTGCGCCGGTGACCCGAGTCCTCGAGCAGATCCGCGTCGACCATCGCCAGCTCGCGATCGTCGTCGACGAGCACGGAGGCTTTGCCGGGATCGTGACCTTCGAAGACATCGCTGAGGAGGTCGTGGGTGACATCTTCGACGAGGACGACGCGGACGACCCGGGGATCCACGACCACCCCGACGGGGGCTGGACGACCCCGGGTCACGTCCGCCTCGACGAACTCGCGAAGCGGACCGGGCTGGAAGTGTCCAGCGACGACGAGTACACGACCATGAGCGGGCTCGTGCTCGAGTTGCTCGGACGGACCGCTCAGTCCGGCGACGTGCTCGAGACCAGCGCGCGACGGGCCGCCGACGAGTCCGACTCCTCCTCCGGGGACCACGCCGAGGACGGCGCCGAGGACCGGTCACCGGCTCACGATGGAGCACCCGGCCGGGATCGTGACCAGGATCGGGATCACGATCGGGCTCGGGACCGGGGTCGGGACCGGAAACTCAAGCTGGAGGCGGCGCAGGAGGTCGTCGTGCGACTCACGGTCTGTGCGGTCGATCGGCATGTCCCGAGCCTCGTCCGGGTCGAGGTCATCGAGCCGGCCCACCACAGCCTCCTGGCGTCCGCCGCTGACACCGCTGACACCGCTGACACCGCTGACACGGACGGTCACAGCGCTGATGGGGGCGACCGATGATCACGGCCCTGCTCGTCTCGGTGGCCCTGCTCGGCGCCAACGCGTTCTTCGTCGCTGCGGAGTTCGCGCTCGTCGCGAGCAAACGGCACCGGCTCGAGGACGCCGCCCGCAAGGGCAGCAAGGGGGCTCGCGCCGCGGTCAAGGGCAGCCACGAGTTGTCGATGATGCTCGCCGGCGCCCAGCTCGGCATCACCGTGTGCACCCTGCTGCTCGGGGCTCTGGCCAAACCTGCCGTGGCGGCGCTGCTCGAGCCACTCTTCACTTTGACCGGCCTCCCCGACGAGATCGCCGGGGTGCTGGCGGTGGTCCTGGCCGTGTCGCTCGTGATCTTCCTGCACATGGTGGTCGGCGAGATGGCCCCGAAGTCGTGGGCGATCGCCCACCCGGAGCGATCGGCGATCCTGCTGGCGTTGCCGTTCCGCGCGTTCGCCTCGGTGGTCCGGCCCCTCCTGTTCGTGCTCAATTCCATGGCCAACGGGTGCCTCAGACTCTTCGGAGTGTCCCCGCAGGCCGAGTTGGCCCAGGCCCACGGCCCTCAGTCGCTGCAGATGCTGCTGCGCTCCTCCCATGAGCTGGGGCACCTCGCAGAGCCCGAGCACCGCGTGCTCACCGGCGCCATCAACCTCGACACCCTGCCCCTGACCGCCGTCATGGTGCCGCTCGATCGGGTGGTCACGGTGCCCGCCGACGCATCGGCGGGCGACGCCGAGGACGTTTCCCGCGCCACCGGACGCTCGCGCCTGGTCGTGAGCGACGGGACGACGGCCATCGGGGTGGCGCACCTGCGCGATGTCGTGCGCGCGCCCCGTCAGGTCAGCGTGACGGCATTGATGTCACCGCCGATGTTCCTCGCCGCAGAACTGTCCCTGCTCGATGCCGTCAGCGAGATGCGCGCGGCCCGAGCTCAACTCGTCCTGGTGGGGACTCCCGGTCACGCCGTGGGGCTAGTGACGATGGAGGACCTGCTCGAGCAGGTCCTCGGCCAGTTCGATGACGAGACCGACCGCTAGGCCGACCGTGGGCCGGGAGCGCCAGGGTGGGTCCCCGGTGCCACTCCCGAGCACGTCGCTTCGACCCTGTCTGCACACTCGAGCGCCGCTCCCATGACTGCGGTGGGCGTCGCTCACCTGTGTCGTGGGTTGGGTGCCACGTCCCGCTAGACGATCACCATCGCGATCGGCGAGGCGCGTTCGTGCTCAGGGGGACTCGACCGGGAGCACCCGGAGCGCATGGTGATCGTTCGGCAGGACAGGGCGCCTGTTCGACGGCAGCGGCCCGGATGCCGGCTGACGTCGTCCGCGGGCCAGGGCGCCTGTTCGACGCGGTCGTCGTCTCGCCGGCGCGTTGCGTCCTGAAGTGCAGGTGGGCGGCATACGGCCACATCATCGAGCAGCGGTTTAACGTCCCACGTCCCGCCAAACGATCAGCATCGCGATCGGCGAGGCGCGGGGGGACTCGACCGGGAGCACCCGGGGCGGATGGTGATCGTTCGGCAGGACAGGGTGGTGTCACTTCAGAGCACGTCGGGGACTTTGGGGGACGGCTGGGGGACCCTGAGAGACGCCGCGGGACCTTGCGGGAGGCTGGGCGGACGCCGACGGTCAGGACGCCGATTCGGCCTTGGTGACCACGACGGGGCAGGTCGCCCGCTGCAGCACCTTGTGGCTGACCGACCCGAGCGTCATCCCCGCGAAGCCACCCCGGCCGCGGGTCCCGACCACGAGCAGCGAAGCGTCACCGGAGGCCTCCAGCAACGCCGCCACCGGCCGGTCGTTGCGGACCACCACCTCGATGTCGAGGTCTGGCATCCCCGTGCGGATGTCGCCGAGTGCGAGCTCGGCCATCTCCCGGTAGCGGGTGGCGAGCTCATCCCACTCGGGCGTGCCCTCCTCGGTGATGACGACGCCCCGGATGACCTCGAGCCACCAGGTGGCAACGACGACGAGGCCGACCCCACGCGCTCGAGCGGCCTCAGCGGCCCAGCGGGCGGCCGCGACGGCATGGCGGCTGCCATCGACGCCGACCACGACGGGACCAAGACGGATGGGGTCGAGCCCGACCACTGCCACCGGGCACGGTGCGTGCATGGCGGTGTCGAGCGAGGTCGTCCCGAGGAGGACCTTCTCGATCCCGCCCTTGCGCTCGGTGCCGACCACGAGGAGCGACGCCTCGGTCGCAGCATCGAGCAGCGCCTGCGAGGGGGTCCCCCAGGGCTGACTCGTGGTCACCGCGAGCTCGGGGTGCGCGGCCCGGACCTCGTCGGCGGCCTGGCTGAGCCGCTCCTCCGAGGCTTTGGCGACTTCGGCTCCCACCCCGACCAGCCCGAAGCCGGCATCCCACGACCCGACGTAGCCGGTGTGGATCTCATGCGCCCGGAGCAGGTGCAGGGGGGCCCCTGAACGGATCGCCTCCAGCACCGCGAAGCCGAGGACCGTCGCGTCCTTGTCGCTCAGGTCGACTCCGACGACCACGGCGCCGGGGGGCACGGCATCGGAGTGTTCAGCTTCGGAGTCGGACTCTGCGACGGGATCAGGGGCATCGGCGCCAGACTGCTCGGGGTGCTCTGCGGGGACCATGGCGCCATTCTGCCGGGCTCACCCGGAGTTGTCTGCTGCGCAGGTCACAGCCTGCACCCGACTTGGTCTCGGACCGGTAACCATCTCTGTCGAGGGTGTCCAGCAGGTGAGAACTTCACTATGTTCACGGAGCAGCAACCACTGGCGGCCACGGCCGCTATCAGCCACCGGCGGCCCCAGAGGGGCTGCTTCAGCGAGCAACTCGATCGAGGTAATTCATGACGTTCTTCCGGAAGGCCGCGCCGCTCGTGATGATCACGGCGCTGTCGGTAGCCCTCGCGGGCTGCGCCCAATCCGACCGCACCGACACCCCACCGGGCTCGACTGGCGACGCTGTCGCGGCCGGAGGCTCGATGGTCTTCGGCGCCGCCGGCGCGCCGAAGCTGTTCGACCCCTTCTACGCCACGGACGGAGAGACCTTCCGGGTGACCCGTCAGCTCTTCGAGGGCCTGCTGGACATCAAGCCCGGGACCGCCGAGGTCATCCCCGGGCTGGCGTCCGAGATGCCGACTCCGTCGGACAACGGGCTCGACTGGACCTTCAAGTTGCGCACCGGCATCAAGTTCCACGACGGCACAGAGTTCAACGCCGATGCGGTCTGCAAGAACTTCGAGCGCATGTTCGACCAGAACCCGGCGGCGCAGAGCAGCGCGGCCTCCTACTGGGCCGACACCATGGGCGCCTTCAAGGACAAGGCCGCCGAGTCCCTCTACAAGGGCTGCTCGGTCACCGACCCGTCGACCGTGGTCCTGTCCGTGACGCGAACCACGTCGAAGTTCCCGACCATGCTCAGCCTCTCCTCGTTCTCGATGCAGAGCCCGACCGCCATGGACAAGGGCCAGGCCAACGACGTCAAGGCCCAGGGTGACGGCTTCGTCTTCCCCGCCTACTCGCAGGCCCCGGTCGGCACCGGCCCCTTCACGTTCGACAAGTACGACGAGGCCAACAAGACCGTCACCCTCGTGCGCAACGACTCGTACTGGGGCGACAAGGCCAAGCTCGACAAGCTCATCTTCAAGATCGTCCCCGACGAGAGCACTCGTCGCCAGGAGCTCAAGGCCGGCAGCATCCAGGGCTACGACCTGCCCAACCCGGTCGACTGGAAGGGCCTGAAGGACGACGGCAACCAGGTCCTGGTGCGCCCGGCGTTCAACATCCTCTACATGGGGCTCAACCCCAAGAAGAACCCCAAGCTGGCCGACCTGAAGGTCCGTCAGGCTCTCTACTACGCCCTCAACCGCGAACAGCTCGTCCAGACGCAGCTGCCCGAGGGCGCCACGGTGGCAACCCAGTTCATGCCGGACACCGTCAGCGGCTACAACAAGGACCTGAAGCCGGTGGCCTACGACAAGGCGAAGGCGCAGCAGCTGCTCAAGGAGGCCGGCGCTGAGGGGATGACGCTCGAGTTCGCCTACCCGACCGAGGTCTCGCGCCCTTACATGCCGGACCCGCAGAAGATCTTCGAGGCGCTGCGCAGTGACCTCGAAGCGGTCGGCGTCAAGGTGAAGGTCGTCGCGAAGCCGTGGAACGGTGGCTACCTCGAGGGCATCGACAAGGGCCTGTTCGACGCATGGATCGTCGGCTGGACCGGCGACTACGACGCCGCCGACAACTTCATCGGCACCTTCTTCGCCTCAACGACGAACGACTTCCAGACGTTCAGCCAGCCGTGGGGCAAGACGCTCTCCGACCAGCTCAACGCCGCGGACACCGTCGTCGACGAGAACGAGCGGATCGCGGCCTACGAGAAGGTCAACCAGGCGATCATGGAGCAGTACCTGCCCGGCCTCCCCCTGACGCACTCGCCGCCGGCGCTGGTCGTCAGCAAGGACGTCCAGGGACTCGTCGCGTCGCCCCTGACGGCGGAGGAGTTCAGCACCACGACGGTCGGCGGCAAGTGACCCTGAACGGTCACCACCGGACCACCTGACCATCACGAAGAGCGAGGGCCGTCCCCGACTCGGGACGGCCCTCGCCGTGAGAGAGGACCGCTCACTCGAATGTTGCGATTCATCCTGCGGCGGCTGCTGCAAATGGTGGGCGTCGTCATCGTGCTCTCCCTCCTGCTCTTCCTCTGGCTGCGCTCCCTCCCCGGCGGCACCGTCTCAGCCCTGCTGGGCGAGCGCTCCACCCCGGAGAAGGCGGCAGCCCTGTCCAAGGCACTCGGGCTCGACCAGCCCCTCTGGGTGCAGTACTGGAGCTTCGTCAAGCGGGTGCTGCAGGGCGACTTCGGCCCGTCCACCGGGGTGCTGCCCGGCCGGGACGCCTTCGAGATCTTCCTGACCCGCTTCCCCGCCACGGTGGAGCTGAGCATCCTGGCGATGATCCTCGCGATCGCCATCGGCATCCCGCTCGGCTACCTGTCGGCCCGTCGCAAGAACACGTGGTTCGACAACCTGTCCGTCGTCGGCTCACTCATCGGCGTCGCCGTCCCCGTCTTCTTCCTCGCGTTCCTGCTCAAGTACTGGTTCGCCGTCGAGCTGGGCTGGTTGCCGGTCTCAGGTCGGCAGAGCACCGGCCTGGACGCCACCCGCGTCACCGGCTTCTTCGTCCTCGACGGCGTCCTGACGCAGGAGTGGGACGCCGCCTTGGATGCTCTCAAACACCTGATCCTCCCCGCACTCGCTCTCGCGACGATCCCGTTCGCCGTCATCTTCCGGATCACCCGGGCCTCGGTCCTGGACGTGCTCGACGAGGACTTCGTGCGGACCGCCGAGAGCAAGGGCCTGACAGCCAGCGTGATCCGCGGGCGGCACATCCTGCACAACGCCCTGCTGCCCGTCGTCACGACGATCGGCCTGCAGGTCGGGGGCCTGCTCGCCGGGGCGGTGCTCACCGAGACCGTCTTCTCCTTCGGTGGCATCGGTGAGGCCCTCGCCCAAGGGTTCGAACTGCGTGACTATCCCGTGCTGCAGGTGCTGATCCTCGCCGCTGCCGCCGTCTACGTGGTCGTCAACCTCCTCGTCGACATCACCTACGCCATCATCGATCCCCGAATCAGGACGAGGTGATCTGCCGTGATGAAACCCTCTGGATCCTTCGGTAGCCGCAAGAAGCAGCGGATCGATGACCTCGCAGCCGTGAGCGGCCGAGCACCTGCGGGCGCCGGGCGCACCGCTGCGGGATCGGGCACCACGACGATGACCCTGGTGGACGACGCCGGCCACGTGTCCGGCGGCACCGGCCAGTCACTCCTCGCGAGTGCCTGGGCGCGGTTGCGGCACAATCCGGTCTTCCTCCTCGGCGCCGCGATCACGGTCGCCTTCGTGATCCTCGCGATCATCTCGCCCTGGATCGCGCCCCATGACCCCGCAGCACAACCACTGCTGGACAAGGTCCGGCAGCAGACCAACCCGGTGCCGGGAGCCGAGCCGGGCTTCCCGCTCGGGGGCGACACCATCGGTCGCGACCTCTTCTCCCGCCTCCTGGTCGGTAGCCGCCAGACCCTGATCGTCGGCGTCTTCGCGACCTTGGGAGGCCTGGTCGGCGGCATCACGCTTGGAACCCTGGCCGGCTCGATGGGTGGCTGGGTCGACACCGCCGTGATGCGACTCGTCGACGTCATGCTCTCGATCCCGTCCCTGATCCTCGCCGTGTCGATCGCCGCGCTCGCTTCCCAGCCGAGCCAGATGACCGTCATCATCGCGATCGCCATCGTGCAGATCCCGATCTTCGCCCGGCTCCTGCGAGGGTCGATGCTGGCCCAACGCTCCAGCGATCACGTCCTCGCAGCCCGAGCCCTCGGCGTCAAGCCCCACGCGATCGTGTTCCGGCACATGCTGCCCAACTCGCTCGGGCCGGTCATCGTGCAGGCAACCCTCGTCCTCGCGACCTCGATCATCGACGCAGCCGGGCTCTCCTTCCTCGGGCTCGGCAACCCGGATGACCGCGCCCCGGAGTGGGGCCAGATGTTGGGTCAGGCCCAGAAGAGTCTGGCCGATCACCCCCACCTCGCGGTCTACCCGGCCCTGTGCATCATCGTCGTCGCCCTGGGCTTCACCCTGATGGGCGAGTCGTTGCGCGAGGCCCTCGACCCCAAGAGCCGGAGATGACCGGGATGACCCAGGCCACGACCGTCACACCGAGCAGGAACCGCGGCGACGCAGCACTGCTGCAGGTCCGCGACCTGCGGGTGACCTTCACCCGATCGGGCGAGCCGCCCTTCACCGCCGTCGATGGGATCGACTTCGATGTCCATCCCGGCCAGACCATCGGCCTGGTCGGCGAGTCCGGGTGCGGCAAGTCGGTGACGTCGCTCGCCATCATGGGGCTGCTCCCCCGCCGCGGCAACCGGGTCGAGGGAGAAGTGCTCTTCGAGGGGAATGACCTGCTGCAGCTGTCCGACCGGCAGATGCGCGATCACCGCGGCCGAGACCTCGCGATGATCTTCCAGGACCCACTCAGCTCGCTCAATCCCGTGGTCCCGGTGGGCATCCAGGTCGCCGAGGTCCTCGAGCGGCACAAGGGCATGTCGCGCAAGGGCGCGATGGGCGCCGCCCGGGAGATGCTGGACAAGGTCGGCATCCCCGACGCGGACCGCCGGATCAAGGACTACCCGCACCAGATGTCCGGTGGGATGCGCCAGCGCGCGCTCATCGCCATGGCTCTCGCGTGCGAGCCACGACTGCTCATCGCCGACGAGCCGACCACCGCCCTCGACGTCACCATCCAGGCCCAGATCCTCGCCTTGCTCAAGAGCCTGGTCCAGGACACGGGCACGGCCCTCATCATGATCACGCACGACCTCGGGGTCGTGGCCGGTCTCTGCGACGAGGTGAACGTGCTCTACGGGGGACGCCTGGTCGAGCGAGCCGAGCGGCACCCCCTCTTCGCCGAGCCCCGCCACCCCTACACGAACGGGTTGCTCGCCTCGATCCCCCGCCTCGGGGCGGGACAGGGCGAGCGCCTCAAGCCCATCCCCGGCTCGGTCGCGGACAACCTGCCGTGGACGCACGCCTGCGCCTTCGCCCCCCGCTGCTTCAACGCGCTCCCCGTGTGCTTCGAGGTGACCCCCGAGCTCGAGGAGGACGCCGGCCGAGCCCTGCGGTGCCACAACCCGGTGGAGGGACCCCGATGACCAGGACCAAACCGGCCGCGAGCCCTGAGCCCCCTGCAGAGCACCCCGTCGACCCCGACATCCTCGTCGACGCCAAGGGGGTCAAGGTCCACTTCCCGATCCGCAAGGGCGTGTTCTTCGACAAGATCGTCGGCTACGTCTACGCCGTCGATGGCGTCGACCTGCAGATCCGACGCGGTGAGACCTACGGGCTCGTCGGCGAATCCGGCTGCGGCAAGTCGACGCTCGGCCGGGCCATCCTCAACCTCGAGACCCCCACCGAGGGGTCGGTGACCTTCGATGGGATCGACGTCGCCGCTCTCAAGGGTGAGGCACTGCGTCGGAAGCGCCAGGACATCCAGATGGTGTTCCAGGACCCCATGAGCAGCCTCGACCCTCGCCAGTCGGTCGAGTCCCTGCTCCTCGAGGGGATGAAGGCGCACGGCCTGACCAAGGACTCGGCCGCGGCCAACGCGAGGCTGCTGGAGCTGCTGGCCGCAGTCGGCCTGCCCCCGACCTCGCTGCGCAAGTACCCGCACGAGTTCTCCGGTGGCCAACGCCAGCGCATCGGCATCGCCCGGGCCCTGTCGGTCAACCCCAGCCTCATCGTCGCTGATGAGCCGGTGTCCGCACTCGACGTGTCCGTTCAGGCCCAGGTGATCAACCTCCTCGAGGACCTGCAGGAGGAGTTCGGCCTCACCTACCTCGTCGTGGCCCATGACCTCGCAGTGGTCCGCCACATCAGCGACCGGGTCGGGGTCATGTACCTCGGGGCCATCGCGGAGGAGGCCAACGCCGCGGACCTCTACTCCAGGCCGCTGCACCCCTACACGCGCGCCCTGCTCTCGGCGGTGCCGGTCCCCGATCCCCTCATTGAGGACAGCCGTGAGCAGATCCTGCTCGTCGGTGACCTTCCCTCACCGTCCGACCCGCCGACCGGCTGCCGCTTCCACACCCGGTGCCCCTGGCGGCAGGAGACGCGCTGCGACACCGAGCGGCCCGCCCTGCGCACCCTGCAACTCGACGGCGTCCCCTCCTCGCACCGGGTGGCGTGCCACTGGGCCGAGCAGATCGAGTCGGGCGAGCTCACGCCGCACCACGTCGACGCGGTTGCCGTCGAGCAGAGCGCCCCGACCCTTCCCGACGACTCCCTGATCGGGCCGGTGTCCCTCAGCGAGGTCGAGTGAACCCCTCCAAACCGGACCGCCCCGGCCGGCCAGCAGCACCCGCAAGCCCGCTCAGCGGCATACGCGATGGTCGTATGCCGCTGTGCCCGCACCCAGCTCGCCCGCAGGGCACGCCCGGGGCCGGGAAGGCACAGCATTCGCCGCTGCACAAAAGTAGACTCCAATGGGTCCAACGCACGGGTGACAGGCCTCACGGCGCCCGGTGTGGGGGATCGCTAGGCTCAGCGCAGGCTGGGCAGACCAAGGAGGCGTGGAGCGCATGATGCGTCCGCAGACCATTTCCCTGCGCGGGAATTCCCTGTACTACATCGACAGCGGGGACGGCGAGGTGGTGCTGTTCGTCCACGGGTTGCTCGGGTCGCACCGAAACTGGCGCTACCTGATCGACCGCATCGACGACACGCATCGGGTCATCGTCCCGGACCTGTTCGGACACGGGTCGTCGGCCAAACCTCAGGGTGACTACTCGCTGGGCGCGCACGCCGGCATGCTTCGCGACCTGATCGATGCCCTCGGCGTCGACAAGGTCACCCTCGTCGGCCACTCACTGGGTGGTGGGATCTCGCTCCAGTTCTGCTACCTCTTCCCCGAGCGGGTCGAGCGTCTCGTCCTCGTCGGCTCCGGCGGACTCGGTCGTGAGGTCATCCCGGCCCTGCGGGCCGCCACCCTGCCGGGGGCCGAGTGGGTCCTTCCCGTCATCGCCTCACCGAGGGTGCGAGGTGGGGTCGAGACGATCGGACGCGGCCTCGCGCTGGTGGGCTGGCGGGCCAGCCACGACATGCGGGCGGCCTGGGAGGGGTTCACGGCGCTCAGCGACGCCGACAGCCGGCGCGCCTTCCTCGCCACGACCCGGGCTGTCATCGACCCCGGTGGGCAGAGCGTCGCAGCGACGGACTACCTGCCGGCCCTCGCTGACCTGCCCGTCCTGGTCGTGTGGGGAACCAACGACATGGTCATCCCGGCCGCACACGCCGAACGGGCGAGGGAAGCAATCCCCGGGTGCCGCGTCGAACTGTTCGACGGCGCCGGGCACTACCCGCACCTCGATGACCCCGACCGCTTCGCTGCACTGTTGCGCGACTTCATCACCGCGACCGGCCACGGCGACCCCACCCCGGACACACAAGCCGCCGGCTGAGCGGGGCCGCGATCCACGTGCGCGCGGTCACGCGGCCTGAGACGGTATCGAGACGATGACCCGACCGGAGCTGCCTCCAGTGAGCAACGACTCGAACGCCTCGGGAAGCCGGTCGAGGCCCTCGAAGACGGTGTGAACGCTGCGGACCCTGTTCTGACGCAGCCAGGCACCGACCTCTGATTCGAAGGCTTCACGGAGGTCCTCGTGCGCGGTGACGGTGAAGCCACGCACGGTGAGTTCCCGGTAGATGAGGTTGCGGAAGTTGGGGGGCCCACTGTGGCCGGAGCCGTTGATGGCTCCGCAGACGACCACCCGACCGCTGAAGTTGAGCACCTCGAGTGCCGCTTCGAGCTGCTCCCCGCCGACGTTGTCGTAGTAGAGGTCGATGCCGTCTGGCGCGGCCGCGCGCAGCAGGTCAACAGCCGGCCCGTCGTGCCGGTTGATGGCCCGGTCCGCGCCGAGCACGTCGGTGAGCAGGGCGACCTTCGCTGCGGAGCCGGCGACGCCGATGACTGTGGCGCCACGTGCCTTGGCGAACTGCACCGCGCAGCTTCCGACCCCTCCCGCAGCCCCTGAAACGTAGACGACGTCGGTGGGTTGAACTGAGCCAATGGTGATCATCCCCACGTAGGCCGTGAAGCCGACGTGCCCCAAGATCGTGAGGTGCCCATTGAGCTGCTCGCTCGTCGTTGGCTCGTCGATCGTGCGCAGGTCATCGGCATCGACAACTGTCGCGGTGCGCCACGGCACCTTGCAGACGGCGAGGTCGCCCGGGCAGAGGGACTCGTCCCGAGACTCGAGCACCTCCACCACGGCGTCGCTGGTCGGGACATCGCCAACTCCGATCCCCGGCCCGTAGGCGGTGCCCGGCCCTCCGAGCCGATGAGCCAGCCCAGCGTTCAGGCCGAGTCGTCGCGTTCCGACCAGGACCTGACCCGGGGCGGGCTCGCCGACGGCAGCATCGAACACGCCGAAGTCCTGCGCTGTCGCTGGACCGTCGGGGATCGCCGTCAATCGGACTTCTCGGCACTGCATCCCTCGACCCTATGCCTGTCGGCACGG
>JBDTAU010000165.1:0-5109 GCA_039924465.1 Dermatophilaceae bacterium | reverse complement strand
GGAGCCAGTTGGCCACCTGCTGGGTGAGCCGTTCCTGAACCTGGAGGTCGCGGGCGAACATCTCCACCACCCTGGCCAGCTTCGACAGGCCGAGAATGCGGTCGGCGGGCAGGTAGGCGACGTGCGCCACCCCGTTGAACGGCAGCAGGTGGTGGGCGCACAGTGAGTGGACCGGGATGTCGCGAACGAGCACGAGGCCGTCGTAGCCGTCGTCGTTGGCGAAGGTGGTGAGCTCGAACGGTCGGGGACTGAGCAGCTCGACGTACGCGGCCGCGATGCGACGAGGCGTGTCGGCGAGGTGGGGGCTGTTCGTGTCACGGCCCAGCGCACGGAGCAGATCGGTCGCTGCCTGCACGACGCCGGCCTCGTCCACCCCGGTGCCGTCGTGGACGACGTGCAGCTCGGCCGCCGTCACGTCGCTCTCGATCGGGCCGTGGCGAGGGTCGTAATGAAGGCGGTACGCCGCAGGAACATGGTCTGCTGGCTGCTTCGGGGGACGGCGGTCTCGCAGGGGTTCGGCGCACCTGATGGTGGCGCTCGAGGTCGGAGGGGCGGTCATGATCGGTTCGCTCTAAAAGGAAGCATAATTAATGATAGAACCACGAGAACGTAACGTCAATGGATGTTCGTTTTAGAATAGGGCCCCACGCCGAGGGACTCGAGAAACACGCAGCGGCCTGCCCGTGGCTGAACGGCTCCGGCGGCCTCCAGCACCTGCTGTGCGGAACAGTGCCGGCAAGGACCAGACGTGCCTGAGCGGCCTTGCCTCGGAAGGAGCGGAGGTCGCGAAGAAGTCGGCGGGGGGCTCGTCGTCGAACGGTGACCACCTCGTGGTTCGTCAGGTCGACGATGTCCATCACTACCTCCCACGCCTGGATCTACTCGACACGACGACCGGTAAAGGGCCGATCCTGTGACACGAGCGGGCGGTGTCGGGTTGTCCTCTGACGCTGCGGAGATCGATCTGACGGCGCTCTCCCGGGGCCGCGCCATCGTCAGGTGTCGGTGGGCGCAGCAGACGTGCATGGACGGACAGCGCGCGGCAGGGGCCGCCCCCGGCCGTACACATCCCGGGCCCGCGCATACGGTCGGTCAGTCCAGCACCGTCTCGACGCGCACGTCCCGACTGAGCTGCGTCGCAGCGGTCTCCGGTTCGTTCACCTGGTGGGGCAGGGTGGGGACCTGTCCGGTCGTGACCAGCTCGGTCGCGATGGCCAACAGCTTCCGGTTCGTCACCGACGAGACTCGTACGAGTGTCGAGAACGACTGCCGGGCCGTCAGGTCGAAGCGTTCCATCAGGATCCCCTCGGCCTGGCCAATCACCGTTCGACCCTCGATGGCCAGCCGCAGCTGGCCAATCTGTTGCGCGGCCGCGAGGGCCACCGCGACGTGCCGCGCCAGCGCCAACGCTTCCACCCGTGCCGTCTCATCGGACGCGTCTTCCTGCAGCGAGTACAGGTTCAATGCTCCGAGGGTGTCCTCGGCCGTGAACAGCTGCAGACACCACATGCTGCGCACCCCCGAGCTCGCGGGCAACCCGCGGACCCCAGACCGGCCACCGCGGATCGACCGCCAGGTCCGCGCTCGTCACCGTCTCGTGGTTCCAGAGCGAGTCGAGGCAGGGGCCCTCGTTCAGCTCGACCTGCACCGCGTCCCCGGCGCGCGCCACGTCCCCGGTAGCGGCCGGGGTCGTGACCTTCCGCCGCCCCTGCACGATGGTGACGCCGGTCTCGTCGCAGCCGGAGATGAGGTTCGTCGCGATGGCCACGACCGCGTCCAGGGTCCCGTCGACGTCCTCGGACTGCGTTCGAAGAGCCCGCGCGATCACGGCGAGACGGTCAGCCAGGTCTTGGCGTCGGTTTTCGTCGACGTTCACGTCCAGCAAGATCCCCATCTGCCTTCAAGCGGTACTGACTCACCAAGTTCCGGACCCTACCGCCAGTCGGGAACGGCTGCTCGGCAACGGCTCTCACCTGGGCCTGCTCCCGCCATGGGCCGGGTCGCTTTTCGAGGGTGCGGGTGCTCGGCGTCAACCGTCGATGGCTTGCGCGTGGCATCAGCAGGGTGGGTCGAGGGCGCCTTGGAGGTCAGGACATCAGGCTGAACACCCACGCGGCCAGGGTCATGGTCGTGAGCGTGACCAGGACGATGCCGATGAGGTTCAGCCAGATGCCGCCGCGGATCATCTGCGCGACGGTGACGTAGCCCGAGCCGTAGGCGATCGCGTTCGGCGGCGTCGCCACCGGCAGCATGAAGGCGCACGTGGCGGCGAGGGCGACGGGGATGGTCAACAGCATCGGGTTGAGGTCGAGGCCGAGCGCGATGCCTCCCGCCACCGGCAGGAAGGTGGCGGCGGTCGCCGTGTTGCTTGTCAGCTCCGTCAGGAACAGGATGACTGTTGCGAGGATCGCAACGACCAGCAGCACCGGTCGCACGGACAGGGAACTCGCCTGTTCACCGATCCACTTTGTCAGGCCGGAGCTGGTGAACTGTCCGGAGAGGGCGAGCCCGCCGCCGAACAGCAGCAGGACACCCCAGGGCAGTTCCTTGGCGGATTCCCAGTCGAGCAGGCGCACCCCGCGAGCGGCGCCGCCGGGCAGGATGAACAGCAGCAGACCGATCGTCATCGCGATCCCGGAGTCGCTGATCGGCGACGTGTCGAAGACCAGCGGGAAGCCGATCCAGCTGACCGCGGCGAGCACGAATATCGCGAGCACCCGCTTCTCTCCGACCGAGGTCGGACCGAGCTTTGCGAGCTCGTCGTCCATCAGTTGCCTGCCCCCGGGGATCTCCTTGATCTCCGGCTTGAACAGCACCTTGGTCAAGAGGAACCACGCGATCACCGTGAAGATGATGGCGAGCGGCAGCCCGACGAGCATCCACTGGCCGAAGCCGATCTCGATGTCGTGGGTTTCCTTCAGGTATCCCACGAGCAGGGTGTTCGGCGGGGTGCCGATGATCGTGGCGAGCGAGCCCAGCGACGCGGCGTAGGCGATGCCGAGCATGAGCGCCGTGCCGAAGTTCGACTTGATGACCGCGTCCTTGACCTTCGTGCTCTGCGGGTCAGCCCCCGCGAGATCGGCGCCGGCGGCCCCGTCACCGTCCAAGTCCCCGGCCCCTGGGGTTGTCCCGAGGTTGCCGACAAGCAGCAGCACTGAGACGCCGATCGGCAGCATCATGACGGCCGTAGCCGTGTTTGAGACCCACATAGACAGGAAGCCCGTCGCGATCATGAATCCAGCGATCACCTGCGATGGCTTGGTGCCCATCGCCCGCACGGTCAGCAGGGCGATCCGACGGTGCAGGTTCCAGCGCTGCATCGCCAGGGCCAGCATGAATCCGCCCATGAACAAGAAGATGATGCTGTCGCCGTAGCGAGCTCCCACGGCACTGAACTCGACGTCCTGGCCGAAGATCGGGAAGATGACCAGCGGCACCAGCGCCGTCGCTGGGATCGGGATAGCCTCGGTCATCCACCACAGCCCCATCAGCACGGCGGTGGCCGCCGTCAGCTTCGCCCCACTGGCGAGGTCCGCGGGCAACAGCACATAGACCAGGACCGCTAGGACGAGACCGCTCGCCAGGCCGAGCCAGCGGCGCCGCGACTCGTTCAACGCCTCCTCTGGCGCTGCCTCGCCAGGGGAGCGCTGGTCCACTTCGGCACCCCGGCCCGGATCGGGTGCGTACGCGCGAAGGTGATGACCGGGAACCTCGGGCATGGCGGGAGCTCCTTCGTAGGTGTCGACAGCGCTGTCGAACCGACAGTCTAGGGCCGCCTCAGTACGCGCAGTTGAACAACACGAAGGCTGGAGCACCCCCGCCGAAGACGACTGAACGGCACGGCCATAACGCCCTTGGCGTAGGGCACCCCGACGACCTCATCCGGCACACCCATGCACCTCACTCCAGAAGAGCCGCACCCTTTTCAGGCCGCGCGTGCGTTCTTGTAGACGGTCTCAAACTCGACCGGGGTGAGGCGACCGAGTCCGCGCTGTCGTCGTAGTCGGTGGTAGCTGGTCTCGATCCAGGTGACGATGGCCAGGCGTAGCTCGGACCGGGTGCTCCCGCGGTGACCGTTCAGGACGTTCTCTTGCGATGAAGCGACATTCGCTACGTCACCGACCCGGCGCTGCCGACCGTGCCCACCCTGACCGAGGCCACCGACACCCAGCGGCGAGCCTTCGAGCTGCTCGGCGCGCGTATCCCCCTGAGCCTGACGTAGCCAGAACGGCCAACACTGAAAACGGGCGAAACCCCTGCTCAGCAGGGATTTCGCCCGTTTCAGCAGACGTAACTTCGGCCTAGCACCAAGTGACGGCCCTCCTGCTCGCCAAAGCTTGGGAGGGCCGTCGCGCCTTTACCAAGAGCATGGTCACGCCCTTGACGCGAACCATAGGACAAGCCCCAGCCGAGGCATCCTCACCCCCGTGACGCAGACCCACCCACACGTAGTCAGCCAGGACGTCGCTCAACAACCGGCCACCGGCGCGGTGTTATGCCTTTCAGACTCGCCGCCAAGCGAGACAGGCAGTTCGGCGGATCCCATGAGGGGGCGGATCACTTGGCGGACGGTGTCTACGAGGTCGCCGTGCAAGCCTGAATGGTGCCAGACTTGTCGCCATGGTGGCGAAAAGTTCACCCGGGTCCCATGGGCGCCGCGCTGAAGTCCTGGCGGCGCTCTCGATCGCCATCGACCTGGGGCTCGGGCTGCCGATGGAACACGTGTTGCGGTCCTCGTTGCTGGCCTCGATGCTCGCCGACGAGCTGGAACTTTCCGACGAGCAGCGTGCCACTGTCTACTACACGAACCTGGTGCTGTGGATCGGCTGTCATGCGGACTCGCACGAGTTCAGCCACTGGTTCGGTGACGATCTAGCGATGCGGCGGGACAGCTATCAGCTGGACTGGTCCGGCCCGCGCTACATGAAGTTTGTCTTGCAGCGCACAGGTTCACACCTCCCGCTAGCCCAGCGCACCCAACTGCTCTTCACCCTGATGATGGCGCGCAGCGGCTCGCGCAGGCAACCGGACACGAGCAGCGCGGCACAGCTCCCCGCAGGTGGCCGGCAAGCTGCGTAGGAGCAACAGCAGCCCCGCCGACAGCTCCGA
>JBDTAU010000164.1:0-2746 GCA_039924465.1 Dermatophilaceae bacterium | reverse complement strand
GCGAGCAGGGGACCGTCGCCCTCCCTGGCCACCTCGACCTGGGTGCGCAGGTCGACGATGTCGGTGAGCTGATAGGTCTCGAGCAGGGTCCGGACCGAGGCCGGCGGCAGGTCCTGCAGGTTGTCCGACCGGAGCAGCCGACGTGGCTGGACGGCGGAGCCGCTCTGGGTGGGGAGCCCGCCCAGATCACGCATGTTGACGACGCCGGGCAGTTCGATCCAGTTGGGCACATCCACCCAACCGACTCTACGGGACCGCCGAGAGCGTGGTGGAGGGCGGATCGACCTGACAGCCCGGCCTGAGAGACTTGGCCCCATGCCGCCCTCCGCCCTTCCTGATGGGGATCCCGCCCCCGCCTCGGGTGAGTTGCCCGCCGAAGCGCGTGCGGATCTGGCCTCGACCGACCTCGGGATCTACGTCCACGTCCCGTTCTGCTCGGTGCGGTGCGGCTACTGCGACTTCAACACCTACACCCTCCGGGAGTTGGGTGGCCCGGGAGCGACCATCGGGATCGACACCTATGCCGACGCAGCCGTCCGTGAGCTGGACCTGGCCCGCACGGTCCTCGGCGACCAGTCGCCTGCCGTCTCAACGGTGTTCGTCGGTGGAGGCACTCCCACGATGCTCCGGTCCCGGGACCTCGTGGCGGTGCTCAGCGGCATACGGACCAGGTTTGGGCTGGCCCCCGATGCGGAGGTGACGACCGAGGCGAACCCCGACTCCGTGACCCCGGAGTCGTTGGCCGAGCTCGCCCGGGGTGGCTTCACGCGGGTGTCCCTGGGCATGCAGTCCGCGGTGCCGCACGTGCTGCGGACGCTGGAGCGCACCCATGACCCGGCCAACGTGTCCCGCGCCGTCGAGGCCACCCGAGCGGCCGGGATGCAGGTCAGCGTCGACCTCATCTATGGCACCCCGGGAGAGTCGCTCGAGGACTGGCGCCGCAGCCTCGAGACCGCCATCGCCCTCGACCCGGACCACATCTCCGCCTACGCCCTCGTCGTGGAGGTCGGGACCAAACTGGCTGCCCAGGTGCGCCGCGGCCTGCTGGCGATGCCGGAGGACGACGACGAGGCCGACAAGTACGAACTCGCCGACGAGCTGCTGTCCGACGCCGGTTTCGGGTGGTACGAGGTCAGCAACTGGGCCCGCTCGGAAGAGTCCCGGTGCCGGCACAACATCGCCTACTGGGCGGGCACGAACTGGTGGGGGGTCGGGCCCGGCGCGCACAGCCACATCGGCGGGGTCCGGTGGTGGAATGTCAAACATCCCAGCGCCTACGCCGCTCGGCTCGAGGCACACGCGTCGCCGGCCCAGGCTCGCGAGACCCTGACCGAGGAACAGCGCTATGACGAGCGGGTGCTGCTCGGGACCCGTCTGGTCGACGGCCTGCCGATCGTCGATCTGAGAGAATCGGGACGGAACGCCGTCGCCGGCCTCATCGCAGACCGTCTCATCGATGGGACCTCCGCGGTCGGCGGTGGACGTGTCGTCCTCACCAGGCGGGGACGGCTGCTCGCAGACACCGTGGTACACCGACTACTTGGGAGTTGAATCGCCTTGCCACACACAGAGGTTGACCCGATCGGTACGCCGGTCAACGACCGAGCGGACCGACTGACCGCCGTGGTCGGAGACGTGGTAGCCGCCGCTCGGGAGGTGTTCCGGGCCGGCCGGACCAAACCCTATGCCTGGCGGGTCGCGCAACTCGAGGCGATCCGGCGGATGCTCGTGGAGCACGAGACCGACTTCGCTGACGCGCTCGCGCAGGACCTGGGCAAGCACCCGACGGAGTCGTGGCTGACCGAGATCGGCTTCGTCACCAATGAGGTCACGCACACCCTGGGGCACCTGCGCCGGTGGCTGCGTCCGGCCCGGGTCGGCGTGCCGTTGTCGCTGCAGCCGGGACGGGCCAAGGTGCTGCGGGAGCCGCTCGGGGTCGTGCTGATCATCGCCCCGTGGAACTACCCCCTGCACCTCAGCCTCGCGCCGATGGTCGGGGCGATCGCCGCGGGCAACGCGGTCGTGCTCAAGCCGAGCGAGTTGGCGCCGGCGACGTCGGCGGCGCTGGCCCGTCTCCTGCCCCGCTACCTCGACCCGGTCGCGATTCAGGTCGTCGAGGGAGCTGTCCCGGAGACGACCGCGCTGCTCGCCGAGCGGTGGGACCACATCTTCTACACCGGCAACGGCGCGGTCGGTCGGATCATCCTCGAGGCGGCAGCACGGCACCTGACGCCGGTCACCCTCGAACTCGGCGGCAAGTCGCCGACCTTCGTCGATGTCGGGGTCGACCTCGAGACGGCGGCCCGGCGGATCGTCTGGGGCAAGTTCACCAACGCCGGGCAGACGTGCGTGGCTCCCGATTACCTCCTGGCCACCCGGCCGGTTCTTGAGCAGCTGAAGCCCTTGCTGGTCAAGGCGATCCACGATTTCTATGGCTCGGACCCCAGCTCGTCGGAGACCTACGGCCGGATCGTGAGCGACCGCCACTTCGAGCGGGTGGCGCAGCTCATCGACCCGGCGCAGGTGGTCAGTGGTGGCCGCACCGATCGGGCCACGCGCTACATCGAGCCGACCCTTCTCGACGCTGACGGCGGCATCGACCCGGACGACCCGTCCATGGTGGACGAGATCTTCGGTCCGGTGCTGCCCCTGATCGAGGTCGCTGGCGTCGAGGAGGCGATCGAGTTCATCAACGCCCGGGACAAGCCGCTGGCGCTCTACGTCTTCACGACCCGGGCCGAGACCC
>JBDTAU010000163.1:0-4345 GCA_039924465.1 Dermatophilaceae bacterium | reverse complement strand
GTGGGCGAGGGCGAGGCCGACGATCTGTTGTGGTACGACGTGACGGAGTTCGACGACGTCCGCGAACTCCTCGGTTGACCCGACGCTGACCTGGGCTGGTGTCACGTCCCCAGTTGGCCATCGGGTGTCCAGCAGGTGGTCGCTGGGGATCGCGACGGCGCCCTGCCTTGTTAGGTTCGCTGGATGGACTTCACTGCTGACGAGTACGCCCGCCGCGATGCCGGACGCCTCCGGGAGGTCCTCGCTGGGCCGCCCGTCACCTGGCTCTTCCTCGGGGACAGCATCACCCAGGCCGTGTTGAACACGCGAGGGCGGCGCGGCTTCGTCGAACACTTCACCGAGCGGGTTCGCGGTGAGCTGGGCCGGCTCGGTGACGCGGTCATCAACACGGGCGTGGCCGGCTCGACGGCCGAGGACGTGCTGTCTGAGTTCCATTGGCGGGTGGGTCGATTCGCCCCCGACGTGGTCTTCGTCATGTTCGGCACCAATGACGCGGGGCAGGGCACGGACGGCGTGCGGTCCTTCCGCTACGCGCTGGACCAGATCGTGCAGCGCTCGCGGGACCTGGGCGCCACGGTGGTGCTCCAGACCCCACCGACCGTGGCCGGCAGCGAGGGGCACGAGGTGATCGCCCGGTATGCCGCTGAGGTCCGTGACCTCGCTCGTGACCTCGGGGTGATCCTCGTCGACCACCAGGCTCGCTGGTCGGAGTCCGCGAACGACACGTGGTTCGACGATGCGTCCCACCCGGGGGCGGCCGGCCACGTCGAGCTGGCCCGGACCCTCTTCGAGACGGTGGGGGTCGCCGATGACGCGAGCGCCACCTACACCCTGCGACTCGAGCAGGGCGCCGTGCTGTGACGAGCCGTCAGAGGTAGATGCCCTTGCCGGCGAGCCACGTGCGCGGCGGGGTGGATCCCTGGCCGCGTGGGTGGATCTCGAGGTGCAGGTGCGGGCCGGTCGACTGACCCGTGTTGCCGCTGTAGGACACGGTCTGTCCCGGGGTGACCTTCTGGCCCTGCCGCACGATGAGGCGGCTGTTGTGGGCGTACCAGGACACGGTGCCGTCCCAGTACTCGATCTTGACGAGGTAGCCGTAGCCCTGGTTGGACCAGCCGGCGGACGTGACCTGTCCGCTCGAGAGGGCCCGGACGGGAGTGCCGGGCGGCGTGGCGAGGTCCTGCGCGGGGTGCATGCGACCCCAGCGGTAGCCATAGCCGGAGGTCAGGGTGTAGCCGGCCATGGGGGCGACCCAGCGCCGCTCCCCGGTGATGGCGCCGACCGCCACGTTGTCGCCGGAGGTGTCACCCGTCCCGCCTCCGACAGCCTGCTTCTCGGCAGCCTGCTTCTCGGCGGCCTGCTTCTTGGCGGCTGCCTGCTTCTTGGCGGCTGCTGTGGCCTGGGCGGTGACCGTCTTGGCGGCGGCAACCGCCTCGGACTGGGCCTTCTCCGTCGCCTTGACCGTCGTCGTGGTGGCAGCGCGGGCGGCCATGTCGGCTCGTGCCGAGCCCCGCGACGGGCGCTCGACGCTGCCCCGGTCGACCTGCGCCTGCTCGGCTCCCGCAGCAGCCGTCAGGCCGGCCGGGGTCAGAGCGGTCGAGCTCGTGGTCAGGGTCGCGGCCGCGAGGCTGAGTTCGCTGGCACCGGTGCCACGCACCACGACGGCGGCGGCCAGGGTCGAGGAGAACAGGGCGACCGGCACGATGAACCGATGACTGCGTGAGGGCTTGGACTCCGGACGGTGACGACCGGTGTAAGGAGCACGGGGCACGAGGAAGGAACCTTCGGATGACGACGGGGGGAGGGTGGTTCTTTACTGTTGGCGCAGCCTACCGTGATCGTTCCGTTATCTTGAAATCGGTGAAGTGGGCTTCGCACCCAGACCCGCGCACGAGGGCCGCGGCTGCGCTCCGGTGCAGGTGGAGCCGTCGATCGGCCCACCGGCCATGACACAGATCACACCCGCGCCGGCCCCGCGCCGGCCCGTGGGGGCCGCTGTGGTCGCCACCGCCAGACGCCCCGCGGGTCAGTCGACGACGGTCTGGGACCCGCCAGCGTCTGGGCGACCAGCGCGGGAAGCGTGGGAGTGCGCCGGTCGCCCGGCGCCAGCTGTTGGACGGACGGCCGCTGGACGGGACCGGCGACTGCGCGTCTCGACCGGGCGGCGGGTGCTGATCTCGCTGACACCCGGAGTCACGGTCGCGCCGCTGGTGTCGAGGTGGGCCAGGGCATCGGAGATGCCACGAACCACGCTCGAGGTGATCGGCAGGCTCATGTGCCCGACCCCGTGCAACTCGATGTTGTGGACGTTGAGGTCCTCGTGGTGCATGGCGGCGTTGCGCGGGGGCATCACGACCTGGTCCAGGTCCGACCAGTAGACGATGAAGCGGGTCTGGCAGTCCTTGACGGGCTGATCCATCTCCTGCATCAGGCTGCTGCCCGGCCGGAGCTGCCGAGTCAGCCGGGTCGCGATCCCGTAGGCGGAGTAGGTCCCGGCGTGCGGGGTGCCGAGCGTGACGAGGGTGTGGACGTGGCGGTCGCCCCCGAGCCGGGTGACGTAGTAGCGGGCGATGGTGCCGCCCATCGAGTGGCCGATGACGTGGATGCGCTCGTAGCCCGTCTCCCTGACGAGGCGCTCCACCTCGGCCCCCAGGTTGGCGGCGGCGGTGCGGATGTCGCCGGTGAGGATCGAGTAGTTGATCGTCTCGAGCCGGCCGAAGCCGCGGTGCCGCAGCCCCCGGCGCAGGATCGTGAAGATCGACCGGTTGTCGATGAGGCCGTGAATGAGCAGGATCGGGGTCTCGGCGGCTTCGACGTCCTGCACGAGCAAGCCGCGCTGGGTGGGCGGGAGGTGACCCAGCCCGTAGCCGGCCCGCCGGTCGGTGGCCCTGGCGCCCAGCAGCCCGAGGGGATAGAGCCCCAGGTGCAGCCCGCACCAGGAGGCCTCGAGCGCCGCGCCGGTGAGCCCGGTCGGGGTGAGCAGGGAGCGTGCGATGTCCCACGTGGTCGCCCGGAATCCCGTGCGTGCCTGGTCTTCGTCAGCCCCTGATCGGCCCTTTTGCGGCGCCAATGCCGTACATCGTTCAACAGCCACGATATTGACGCTACCCCGAGTAGCCGCTCCCTGGCGGCAATGCGCCCCAGCGTTTCGCATCGACGGCCCAATCGTGATCTCAGGGTCGGCGGCATGTGATTTGCGTCTGTTCGGCCGCCCACGTCTGGCTCAGGCGCCCCGGGGCACTAGCATCCGGGGGACAGCCTGTTCGATTCGACGATGAGGACGGACCCCCCGTGGATCTCTTCGAGTACCAAGCGCGCGACATGTTCGAGGCGCACGGCGTCCCGGTTTTGGCCGGCGCGATCGCTACCACCCCCGAGGAGGCCCGCTCTGCTGCGGAGTCCGTCGGGGCCCACTCCGGCGGCGTCACCGTCGTCAAGGCGCAAGTCAAGGTCGGCGGGCGCGGCAAGGCCGGCGGCGTCAAGGTCACCAAGAGCCCGGACGAGGCCTTCGAGGCGGCGACCGCGATCCTCGGCATGGACATCAAGGGCCACACGGTCGGCACCGTGATGATCGCCCAGGGCGCGCGGATCGCCGAGGAGTACTACTTCTCCGTCCTGCTCGACCGGGCCAACCGCAGCTACCTCGCCATGTGCTCCAAGGAGGGCGGCGTGGAGATCGAGCAGCTGGCCGTCGAGCGGCCGGAGGCCCTGGCCAAGGTGGCCGTCGACCCCAACGTCGGCATCGATGACGCCAAGGCGCAGGAGATCGTCGACGCCGCTGGCTTCGACGCCGAGACCGGCGCCAAGATCGCACCGGTCCTCAAGTCCCTGTGGACGGTCTACCGCGAGGAGGATGCGACGCTCGTCGAGGTCAACCCGCTCGTCAAGACCGAGGACGGCGACATCATCGCCCTCGACGGCAAGGTCACGCTCGACGCCAACGCCGACTTCCGCCACCCGGACCATGCGACCCTCGAGGACGTGGCCGCGGCTGACCCGCTCGAGGCGGCCGCCAAGGAGAAGGGCCTCAACTACGTCAAGCTGGACGGTTCGGTCGGCATCATCGGCAACGGTGCGGGACTGGTCATGAGCACGCTCGACGTCGTCGCTTACGCCGGTGAGGAGTTCGGCGGCCAACTGCCCGCGAACTTCCTCGACATCGGTGGTGGCGCCAGCGCCGAGGTGATGACCAACGGGCTCAACATCATCCTCGGCGACGAGCAGGTCAAGAGCGTGTTCGTCAACGTCTTCGGCGGGATCACGGCGTGCGACGCGGTCGCCAACGGCATCGTCGGCGCCCTCGATGCGCTCGGCGACAGCGCCACCAAGCAGCTGGTCGTGCGCC
>JBDTAU010000162.1:0-4318 GCA_039924465.1 Dermatophilaceae bacterium | reverse complement strand
CCGGAGGGCGACGTTCCAGTACCCCTGCAGCGCCCGGTTGACCAGTCCCATGCCGGGCGGCGGCGCCATCATGGGCGGCTCGACCTTGGCGACCAGGAGAGTCGCGATGTCTGCGTCCGAAGCCGTGACACCGGCCTGTACCTTCGCGCGTCGGGCGCGCAGCAGCCGCGCGTGGCGGGCCAGCCACCACCATGACTTCAGTTTCTGGGCCGCCCAGCCCTGCATCACGGATTGGAGCAGGATGAGCAACTCCATCGCGACCAGGGCCGGGAGGACTGCGCTCAGTAGGCGAGCCGGATAGTCCGTGAGCACCGTGATCAGCCGATTTCGCTCCACGAGATACATCTTGAGCGGGGAGCGTCCGAACTCATAGTGATGGTCCGCGACAGCATCGGGCACGTACCGGACTCGCATGCCCTGCAGCCACGCGCGCAATGAGAGATCGGTGTCCTCGTTGTACGCGAAATACAGCTCATCGAAGCCGTCGAGGGCATCCCACGTCGTGCGGGTCAGGGCGAGGAGTCCCCCGGTGGCCACCGCGACATCGTCTTCGACCAGATGGTCCACGGCCGGGTCGCCGCAGGCCCCTGCCCACGAGATTCCACTGAAGTGCAGGGGGTTGCCGACCGAGTTGACGAGGTCGGGCTGGTCCGCCAGACGCAGACAGCCGCACGCGATCCCCACTCCTGGCTGGTTCAACCCACGCGCGAGGGCATCGAACGCACCGCGTCGCACGATCGCATCAGAGTTGACGAAGACCAAGATGTCTCCGGACGCTGCAGCGGCGCCACGCACACAGCCACCCGAGAATCCCGTGTTTTCGCCGTTCCCGACGATGCGCACCCGGGTCGGCCACGCGCCCTCCCGGGCCGCGCGCCCCTCGATGCCGTTGTCGACGAGGATGATCTCATCCCGCGGATCACAGTCGGCTTCGATGGCGGCGAGGGCCTGCTCCAGGTACGGTTCGTCGCGATAGCCCAAGAGAATGACGCTGCGCGTGCAGGTATCCACGGTCTCCCTTTCTCTTCGGGTAAGGTGACGTCCGGGAGCGCGAGCGCCTTCAACCATTCGTCGGCGAGGTTATCAGCAGGTCCGGTCCAGAGCCTCGGTCGTCGTGTGTCGGACTCGCCTCGTCGTGGGGCGCCCCAGCCTCCGTCATGAGCACGCACGCACACGGTATTCGGAGGATCAGAGTTCGATGGATTCAGGTCCTACGCACCTCAATGACGACGTCTGGGTGATCGTACCCTGCTACAACGAGGGACCCGTCGTTCGAGGAGTCATTGAGCGAGTGCTCGAGCACTTCCCGAATGTCGTTGCCGTGGACGATGGCTCGCGGGACAACTCTGCTGCTGAGATCACTGCGGCGGGAGCCCGCCTCGTGCAACACCCTGTCAACATGGGCGCTGGGGCTGCCTCTCAGACGGGGGTCGACTTCGCCCTTCGCGACCCGAGAGCCCAGATCTTCGTTACCTTCGACGCCGATGGCCAGCATCAGGTCGAGGACGTGGTCGCCATGGTCCAGCGCATTCGTGAAGTGGACGTCGAGGTGCTCATCGGCTCACGCTTCCTGGGGTCAGTGGACGGCATGTCACGCTCGAGACGGGCGCTGCTCCGGGCGGCCGTCATCTTCGAACGGGTCACCTCGGGGATCTCCCTGACCGACGCCCACCAAGGTCTGCGAGTCTTCCGCCGGTCGTTCGCAGAGATACTTGAACTCAAGGCGCATGACATGAGCTGGGCCAGCGAGTTCCTCACCCGCATGGCCGAGCACCACACGACGTTCGCCGAGTTCCCGGTCCATGTCATCTACACGGACTACTCGCGCAGCAAGGGTCAAAAGTCCATCAACTCGGTGAACATCGGAATGGATGTTCTCATCAACAAGCTATTGCGGGGCCGCTGATGCAATGGATCAAGATTCCCCTGGTCATCGCCGCAGTGCTCATCCTCGTCATGGTGTTCAGGAACCGCCAGCGAGTTGAGCTCCGGGCGGGATCACGACTGCTCGTCCTGATTCTGGCCGTCGTCGCAGTGCTGTCCATCATCGACCCGGACATCCCGCAGGCCATCGCCAACTTCCTGGGCGTGACCCGCGGCACCGACCTCCTGCTCTATGCCCTCATCGTCGTCTTCGTGCTGACCACCCTCGGGCTCTATTTCCGGCTCAGCGAGACGGACCAGCACCTGCGCAGCCTGGTCAGGGCAGTCGCGATCGAGGAGGCGCTGCGCCGGGACGGGGACCCTGGGCGCCCCACCGGCAACCCTGCTCCGAGCCCGACCCCTGATGGGGATGGGGACTGAGAGCGGCTCAGGACCAGCCCGGAGCGATTCAGGACAAGCCGGCGATGTGCTCGATGAGTCCGGTCGTGGACACGGACGGGGTGCGCTCCAGGTACACCACCTCGCAGACGTCACTGACCCAGTCGAACTTGCCGGCCCAGTCGTCCCCCATCACGAGCACGTCCGCCTGGTGCTCCACGATGTAGTCGCGCTTCTGCTCGAGCGACTCCTCGAGGAACACCTCGTCAACCACCTTGAGGCTGGACACGATCTCGAGGCGCTCATCCTGCGAGAACACGGGTGGGCGTCCCTTCTTCGCGACGTTCAGGGCGTCCGCGGACACCCCAACCACCAGGCGGTCGCCGAGATCAGCGGCTCGCTGGAGCACCCTGACGTGCCCGACGTGGAAAACATCGAAGGTACCGAAGGTGATGACAGTTCGGTCGGTCAAGAGGGGGTCTCCTCAGCTTGTCGCACGGGTGCTGGCTGCACGCCAAGCGGCTCAGCATGACGTTCTGACAACACTAGCGTCTCGCCGCGGCGACAACGGCACCGACTCAAGGCTCAACTCTGGAGTCGGGCGAGCGCGGCGATGGCTGCTTGGACAAGCGTCGTCGCAGTCAGTCCTGAGCCATCACTCGGAGTCCCACCGTGCAGCACCGCGTCGGCAAGCGCGCGCACGTCCAGGGGCGCGAGTTCGACGCCCACCGGGCGAGGAGCCACATCGCTCGCGACAACGCGGGCTCCGGAAGCGAGCGCCTCTCGGACGATGACTGAGTCACCGTCCCAGCTGGTCGGACGGAGGAAGGTACCGACCCGATGCAGCACGGCGCTGACGCCATCCGGATCCAGGTCAAAAGACAGGCTCACCCAGGGCTCTGCAGCAACATGCGCCTGCAACGTCTCGAGCTCTGGCCCCTTGGTGCCGTAGGCGAGGACCGCGAGTGTCGCGTCGGGCCATGTGGCGCGGACTACTCGACCGACATCGATCCCCAGATCGGCGTTGTAGTGCGCCAGCCCCGCGTTCGTGGCCAGGGCAACGGCGTGCAGGTCCCTCACGTCGGTCGGGACGGCCGGGACCGCTGTGGCGTCGAAGGGGGTCACGACGGTGACCCGGTCTCGGAGCGCCTGCGGAAGCACGTCACGGATCTGATCGTTGACCGCCCAGATCTCGTCGTAGGCGTGCAATGCGGCTCGCAGCACCCATCGCAGTTGCGAGGGCAGCGCTGCCACCTGCCGTTGGGTTGAGCCGGAGTGCAGCACCAGGACCGCGCGTCCGGGCAGGAGCACGAACACCGGCGCCAAGAGCACCGCCCGCCACAACCGGGTGACGTGGAACAGGTGCAATCCGCGTCGACTCAACAGGGCTGGCAGCGCACGCACTGCCCGTGTGGCGGAACCGGTGTCGACGTAGCGGACGTCGTGGCCCGCATCGCGCAGCACCTCGGTCAACTGGGTGTGGCTGGTGCGGACTCCCCCAACCTCGCCCTGCTCCTGGGCCCACTGGAAGATCGTGGCCCCCCTGACGCCACACGGGCCACGCGCCCCGGACCCGTCATCGCCGCGGGATATCACGTCAGTCGAGCCTCGAACTGGTCAGCACGCCCAACAGGTGCCCCCCGGCCGTGACGACAGCCAGCGGCACCATGATCACGACGAGCCACTGGGTGCCGAGAACATCCCCCCGGCCCACGTCGACGATGCCCGCGACGAGGGCGAGCAGGGTGGCCTCGACGGCGATGAAGGCGCGGAAGATCGGGACATACCCGAACGCCCTGCGTACAGCAGCCATCCCGGAGACACGCGAACGCGTCGATTCAGCGACGTCTTCGAGCATGGGACGGCGCGTTTTTGCACGGGCCACATGCACGAGGTCGGTGAACGCCTTGTTGAGCAGCACGAGGACGGCGACCATCAGACCGAGGACCGTCCAGCCACCAACCTCGGTCGGGTGCAACCACGTCCACTCGTCAGCACGCAGGCCCAGCGCGAAGGGGATACTCGCCTCGGTCAGGTAGTGCCCCACCCGGTCGAG
>JBDTAU010000161.1:0-3607 GCA_039924465.1 Dermatophilaceae bacterium | reverse complement strand
GGGTGCCCGACATCGACAACTGGGCATCACGCAGGCGCAACTGGCCCGGGCCGGAGAGTTGTTCGAGGCTCACCTGACCGAGCCGATGAGCCGGCCCGACGTGATGGCGCTGCTCGCCGCGGCCGGGATCGACCCCTCGGGGCAGCGCGGCATCCACGTGCTCGGACACCACTGCATGACGGGACTGCTCTGCCAGGGCCCGATCCTCGGCAAGCAGGCGAGCTTCGTCCTCATCGATGCGTGGGTCGCCGGGTCGCTCCAACCACTGCGTGAGGAGGCCATGTCGATCGTCATCGAGCGGTACGTGCGCAGCCACGGCCCGGTCACCGAGAAGGATGTCGCCGGTTGGATCGGTGGCACGCTGGGCTTCGTCCGGGAGGCGCTGGCCCTGATCTCCGACCGCATCACTTCGGAGGGGGTCGACGGCCGGACCTGGCTGACCCATGTCGCTGCCCGCCAGCCGCCATCCGGACCGCTCGGCGTGCACCTGCTCCCGCAGTGGGACGAGTTCCTGCTCGGCTACGGCTCCCGTGACGTCACGCTGCCCGACGAGCACCTGAGCGCAGTGGTACCCGGCCGCAACATGGTCTTTCAGCCGACCCTCGTCATCGACGGAGAGGTCGCCGGGGTCTGGAAGCGGGCCCAGTCAGGTGGTCGGACTCGGATCGACGTGCGGGCGTTCTCCGCGCTGAACGCGAGCCAGCGGCGCGGGATTGACCGGGCGGCAGCGTCCTACGGCACCTTCATCGGCGCCGACGTCGACCTGCGACTCGAGGTGGGCTGAGTGGCGCGGGGCGCGATCCCGGGATCCCCGCTCGCGCCGCGCCACGGTGTGGACGCGCAACGGATCCGGATGCCGCAGGAGGGGCCGTGGACCTCCTTGCGGGACCACCTCGTCGAGCGGCTCGCCGTGGGCCTGTCTGCTGAGGAGCTCGATCGCAAGCTGCGCACGGGCGAATTCGTCTACGCCAGTGGTGAACCGGTCCCGATCGACGCTCCCTTCGTCCCGCGCGACGTGGTCTGGACCCATCGCGAGTTGCTCGACGAGGTCGAGGTGCCCTTCGCCATCGAGGTGCTGCACCAGGACGAGCGCCTCGTCATCATCGACAAGCCGCACTTCCTGGCGACGATGCCCCGAGGCACGCACGTCGTGCAGAGCGCACTGGCGCGGACCCGGGTGCTGACCGGACTGGCGCGGCTCACGCCGGCGCACCGGCTCGACCGGCCGACGGCCGGCGTGCTCATGTTCACGACCGAGCAGCGCTGGCGCGGCGCCTACCAGCAGGTCTTCGCCAGCGGTGGAGCCCACAAGGAATACCTGGCCGTCGCGCCGATCCGCAGCGAGCTGGCCCTGCCGCTGGTCCGACGGACGCATCTGGTCAAGGAGCACGGTCACCACCAGGCCCGCGAGGTCCGCGACGCCCCGCCGAACGCGGAGACGCTCGTGCACCTCGACGCGCGTCGGTCGGGACCCCGGGGCGACCTCGGGCTCTACCGACTCACCCCGCGGACCGGGCGGACCCACCAACTGCGGTGCCAGTTGGCGGGGCTCGGCATCCCGATCGTCGGCGACCCGCTCTATCCCGTGGAGCGGGACGTCGCGCCCGACGACTTCAGCGACCCGCTGCAACTGCTCGCCGCGGTCCTGGAGTTCGACGACCCGATCGACGGGACCCGGCGCCGCTTCGAGACGCGGCGGCAGTTGCAGGCCTGGCCCGTCGGGTAGGGGCTGGCCAGGCCGGACGAGGTGGTCAGCGGTTCTCCTGACGAGCCACGGTGCCCCGGCGCAGGATCAGAGTGATGACGAACGACAGGACCAGGGCTGCAATCACGCCGAGGTTCGCGTAGGCCCAGTTGCCCTCCCAGTACGGGCCGGCCGCGTCGTTGACGTAGGTCCCGAGACCGAGTGGCTCGAGCAGGTATCCCTGCCAGTTGTTCCACGCTGCGTCAGCCGCGAAGCTGTTGACGACCAGGCCCCAGCCGATGACCGACATGATGACCATGGTGCCGATCGAGGTCCAGTCGAAGGCGCCGTAGCGGCCGCTGGTCGTGAAGAGGGCCTCGTCGTCGTAGTCACGCTTGCGCAGGAGGATGTCGGCGATCATGATCCCCGCCCAGGCGCCGAGCGGCACCCCGAGCGTGATGAGGAAGCTCTGGAACGGGCCGAGGAACGACTCCGCGAAGAAGACGACGTAGATCGTGCCCAGGGTGAGGATGACACCGTCGACGAAGGCGGCCTTCGGCCGGGCGATCCGGACGCCGAGCGAGAGCAGCGTCAACCCGGAGGAGTAGATGCCCAGCACGGCGCCGCTCACGAGGGCGAGGACGGATGCGACGAGGAACGGCACCAGGAACCAGGTCGGCAAGATGGTGCCCAGCGTCCCGATGGGGTCGTTGGCGATGCCCGCCTTGAGAGTGTCATCGGAGCCGGCCAGAGTCAGACCGTAGATGACCAGCAGCGTGGGGGCGAGGGCGCCGCCGAAGGTGTTCCAGGCCACGATCGCGCCGCCCTTGGCGTCACGGCGCTGGTAGCGGGACCAGTCCGCGGCGATGTTGATCCAGCCGAGGCCGAAGCCGGTCATCACCATGACGAGCGCGCCCACGACCGCCTGGTTGGAGCCGGCCGGGATGGCGAGCACCTTGTCCAGGTCGATCTTGTGCAGGGTGAGCGCGATGTAGATGATCGTCGCGATCCCCGTGATCCACGTGAGGTAGGACTGGACCCGCATGATGATGTGGTAGCCGGCGACCGACGCCACGACGATGAGGGTGGCGATGACGAGGGTGGCGATGATCTTGGTGGTCGTCCCGCCGCCCCACCCGAGCTGGTGGAAGATCGTCGCCGTCGCGAGGGTCGCCATGATCGCCAGGAAGGTCTCCCAGCCGATCGAGACGAGCCAGGAGATGACGCCGGGAACCTTCTGCCCGGTGACCCCGAAGGCCGCCCGGCTCAGGATCATCGTCGGGGCCGAGCCCCGCTTGCCGGCGATCGCGATGATGCCGCACAGCAGGAACGAGACGATGACGCCGGCGATGGTGACGAAGACCGACTGCCAGAAGGAGATCCCGAAGCCGAGGACGTAGGAGCCGTAGCTGATCCCGAAGACGGACACGTTGGCGGCGAACCACGGCCAGAAGAGGTCGGAGGGTTTGGCGGTGCGCTCGGCCTCGTCGATGATCTCGATGCCGGTCGTCTCGACGCCGAGCCGGCGGGTCTCGGTCAGGGTGGAGTCACTCATGGCCCCATCGTGGCCCCTGCGAGCCCGGATTGGCAGTAACGGCGCGGCCGAACTCGTCGACGCCCTCCCTCGAGTCACTGGCGAGGTGGGGTTCCAGGGGTGTAGCGCGGGGTGCGCGCGGGTGGTGGGTGTTTCGGGGTGTCCGAGCGGGTTCAGGCGCTCACGGGCAGGGCCCGGTGGATCAGGTCGGCGAGCAGCGGCCCCAGGCGTGCCGCCGTGCGCCCGGCGACAGCCACCACCTCGGAGGGGTCGATGCCGGAGGGCTGGCCCTCGATGGCCGTGACCGTCGAGAGACCGAGCAGTTCGATGCCGGCCTCACGGGCCGCGATCGCCTCGAGGACGGTCGACATCCCGATCAGGTCGCCGCC
>JBDTAU010000160.1:0-4357 GCA_039924465.1 Dermatophilaceae bacterium | reverse complement strand
TGCCGAGCGGCTCCCGGACGAGGTCGGCGTGCATCGTGCCGACCAGCGCGTAGGCGATGACGAGCGGCGGCGAGGTCAGGAAGTTCATCTTGACCTCGGGGTGGATCCGGCCCTCGAAGTTGCGGTTGCCCGACAGGATCGAGCACGCCGTCAGGTCGTTGTCGACCACGGCCGCGCTCACCTCAGGGATGAGCGGGCCCGAGTTGCCGATGCACGTCGTGCAGCCGTAGCCGACGAGGTTGAAGCCGAGCTTGTCGAGGTAGGGCGTCAGGCCAGCCCGGTCGTAGTAGTCGGTGACGACCCGTGACCCGGGGGCCAGCGAGGTCTTGACCCAGGGCTTGCGGGTCAGGCCGCGCTCGACCGCCTTCTTGGCGAGCAGGGCGGCCCCGATCATGACGGACGGGTTGGAGGTGTTGGTGCACGAGGTGATCGCGGCGATGACGACGTGTCCGTTGTCCACCTCGAAGGTGGAACCGTCCAGTGTCACCTCGACCGCGTTGGAGGGCCAGTCCTGCAGGACCCCCTCCGTGAAGGCGTCGCGCGGCGCGTCACCGGGCCGGTCGTGGTCGATCGCGATCGGGTCGCTGGCGGGGAAGGACTCGCTGGATGCCTCATCGAGCCCGATCTCGAGGGCCTCCGCCTGCGAGCGGCCCGAGAGCAGCTCCTTGATCGCGTAGGGCGCGACCCGCAGCGGGATCCGGTCCTGCGGGCGCTTGGGACCGGCGATCGAGGCCTCGATGCTGCCGAGGTCGAGCTCTACGGTCGCGGAGAACTCGGGCTCGACCTCGGGGTCGTGCCACATGCCCTGCAGCTTGGCGTAGGCCTCGACGAGCGCGATCTGGTGCTCGGGCCGGCCGGTGAGACGGAGGTAGTCCAGGGTGATCTGGTCGATGGGGAACATCGTTGCCGTCGAGCCGTACTCCGGGCTCATGTTGCCGATCGTGGCTCGGTTGGCCAGCGGCACGTTGGCCACGCCCGGTCCGTAGAACTCGACGAACTTGCCGACCACCCCGGTCTTGCGGAGCAGCTCGGCGACCGTGAGGACGAGGTCGGTCGCGGTCGTGCCGGCCGGCAGCTCACCCGTCAGCTTGAGGCCGAGGACCTGCGGGATGAGCATGCTCATGGGCTGGCCGAGCATCGCGGCCTCCGCCTCGATGCCACCGACGCCCCAGCCGAGGACGCCGAGCCCGTTGATCATGGGCGTGTGCGAGTCGGTGCCGACGAGAGTGTCCGGGTAGGCGAGGGTGACCCCGTCACTGCCCTTCTTCTCGGCCGTGAAGACGACCCGGCCGAGGTGCTCGAGGTTGACCTGGTGGCAGATGCCGGTGTCCGGGGGCACGACGGAGAAGTCCGCGAAGGCCTGCTGGCCCCACCGGAGCAGCTGGTAGCGCTCCCGGTTGCGCTGGAACTCCAGCTCGGAGTTGATCTTGGCCGCGTCGGCCCGGCCGAAGGCGTCGGCGATGACGGAGTGGTCGATGACCAGCTCGGTCGGGATGAGGGGGTTGATCTTCTGCGGGTCCCCGCCGAGGGCGCTGATCGCGTCCCGCATCGCGACGAGGTCGACGACGCACGGGACGCCGGTGAAGTCCTGCATGAGGACGCGGGCCGGGGTGAACTGGATCTCGCTGCCGTGGGCGGCCTGGGAGTCCCAGTCAGCGAGGGCCTGGATCTGGCTCTTGGTGACGAGCTGACCGTCCTCGTTGCGCAGCAGGTTCTCCAGGAGCACCTTGAGGCTGTAGGGCAGTCGCGCAGCACCGGGGATGCGGTCGAGACGCCTGATCTCATAGGTCGTGTCCTCCACGACCAACGTGTCACGGGTGCCGAAACTGTCTTGGGCCATGCCATCCTCCTCGGACGCGTGCCAAACGACGGGGCTGTCGCCCCTCCCTTTATAACAACTATTCAGGGAATAGCCAGAGTGAACAGCGAGGTCTGTCAGGTTGGCGGGCGCGGGAGGCGCTGCCCGGGCCCAGCTATCACTGTCCGCATCATGGTGGAGCTAGTAGCGCTGCCGCGGGCGTCGCCCCCTCGTGCTGCGCCCGGCACCGTTCAGGCCTGTGCGGGTCCTCCGTCCGCAGCGACCTGCTGGACCTCGCCGTGATCCGCTACCGCTACTGCGACCGCTGCGGTTGTTGCGTCTGGTCACCTTGCTGTCGATCCCGGCATCGCACTGCTCGGCATCGTCACCGCGCTCCGGTGCCGACCGGGCCGAAGGGCGGGGTCGGCCTCCGTCTGATGGGGCCGATAGTCAGTATCGGAAACTTGACGCTGCCAGTGTTGGCCGGCCGACAGTGTGTCACCTCGCGATGGAAGAAGATTTCTTTAGAAGGCGATCGCCGGGATCGCCGAAAACGGCATGAGATCGCAATGACGCTCAACCATGACTCGACCTGCTCGACCGCCGTCACCGCAGCTGACGATGTGGAGGGTCACAGCGTCTACCCATTCATCAAGGACGCGACGGAGTCCGCCTGGGGGGAGCTACCCACCTCTGCCGCCCTGATCTGCACGGCCACCGCCGCAAGCACGTCATCGACGGATCCAGCAGCGTCGCCCCCGACGTGGACGGCCACCGCCTCAACCACGAGAAGACTCCCACCGCGAACGGTCGGATCCAGTTGTGGCTGGGCCCACCGTTGGGGGCCTTGTTCTTTGCCTGGGGAAAGCCCAGCCAATTGCATCACCGGAATGAGGGACTGATCATGACCGACGAACCCATCTCAGCCAGTATTGACGAGCGATCGCGGGGTCGGTACGCGTCGGCGCTGCGCAGTCGCGATCTGCGGACCCTGATGGTCTCGTCCCTCATCGACGGGTCGGCGTCCTGGGCGTACGGGATCGTGCTGATCGCCTACATTTTCGAGCGGACCCACTCAGCCGGTTGGGTGACCGCATTGGTCACCACCAGATGGGTCGTAGCCATGGTGACAGGCGCCTACGGTGGCCTGCTCGCCGACCGGTTCGACCGCCGTAGGGTGTTGATCATCAGCGCACTCGTTTCGGCTGCGATCACTGTCGGCATGGCAGTGATCGTCAGTGTCGACGGGCCGCTGTGGCTGCTTCTGTTTGCCTCCGGAGCGCTGGGCGCGGCCTACACCCCGGTGCGGCCGGCGGCTGGTGCGCTGACTCCCGAGGTGGTTCCTGAGTCTGACCTGATCGCCGCGAACGCGATGTTCGCCCTTCTGGAAAGCGTCACCGTTGTGATTGGGCCGGGGATCGGCGGGCTGCTACTGCTGACCGGGCACCCGGTCTACGGCGTGTTGATCAACACCGCCAGTTTCCTGATCGCCGCCAGCCTGTACGCCAGCCTGCGGGTCCGCTCTCATGGCAGCGCCGAACCCGGCGGCAACACGTTTGCGCAATGGTTCGCGGGCCTGTCGAGCCTGATGAGCCATCGGCGGGCGTTCGTGCTGGCCCTGTTCCTGGTGCTGGACTCCGCGGCCATCAGCGCCGCGTCTGTGTTGATGCCCGCATTGGCCGAACATCTGCATGGTGGTGCAACCGGGTACAGCCTGCTCATCGTCGCGAACGCGCTAGGCGGGGTGATAGTGGCTGGGCTGGCGAACAAGCTCGCCGGGTCACGGCGGGTCGCCTTGATCATCATCGTCGCGATGTACCTGGAATGCGTACCGCTGTGGGTGTGTGTGTTTGTCGGCTCTTTGCCGCCGGCGATGGTGTTGCAATTGTTCGCCGGCATCGGGATGGTCATCGTCGACGTGTTGGCGTTCACCGCCATGCAACGGGATCTGCCCCGTGATCTGTTGGGCCGGGTGCTCGGCACCGTCGATGTGTTGATTCTCGCCTGCACCGTTTTGGCCTCGGTCCTGGGCAGCTTCCTGTACGCGCAGTTCGGCTTGGGCTGGGCGCTGGGTGTGATCGCTTTAGGGTTCCCGACGATCGGCCTGCTCGGGCTGCCGATGCTGCGCGGAGTGGACGCCGAGGCCGCCCACACAGCGGACAGGTTGGCTGCGCGTATAGCGGTGCTGGACAGTGTCGACCTGTTTATCGGGGCGTCTCGCGGCCTGTTGGAGCGGCTGGCCGACAGCGCCGAGGAACGCGTCTTGCCAGCCGGCGAGCGGATCATCGCCCAGGGCGACGAGTCCGACGCGCTGTGGATCCTGGCCGATGGGACGCTGACGATCAGTGCGGTCAGCCTGGATGGCAAGACCCTGACACTGCCCGATGTGGTGGCGCCCGGATATGTTGGTGAGCTCGGGCTGATGAATCGCACGGCCCGATCGGCCACCGTGGTGACAGCGGAGGAATGTCGCTTGGTGCGCATCCCCGGCGACGAGTTCATCGCGGCGTTGGAAGCAGCCCAGCCCTCACCAGCCATCCTGTGGCAGGCAAGCGTGCG
>JBDTAU010000159.1:0-3964 GCA_039924465.1 Dermatophilaceae bacterium | reverse complement strand
AGCTGCAGGACCTGCTCGAGCTGGACGAGGCACCGCTGCGCATCGAGTGCTACGACGTCAGCCACGTCCAGGGCACCAACGTGGTCGCGAGCATGGTCGTCTTCGAGGACGGCCTCGCCCGCAAGAGTGAGTACCGGCGATTCATCGTTCGTGGGGCGGCGCCGGAGCACGCGGGTGCTGACGGCGCGGGTGGCGACGGCGCGGGTGGTGACGGCGCAGGTGCCGACGGCGCAGGTGGTGACGCCGACTGGGACGATGGCACCGTCGAGGGCGCGGGCCCCATCGACCCGGGGACGATCGATGACACGGCTGCGATGCGCGAGGTGCTGACCCGCCGATTCCGGCGCTACCTCGAGGACGCTGAGAGCTCCGACGACCTCGACCTCGCGACCGGGGTGATCACCGAGACTCCGGCCGGCGGCACGGGTCGGGAGCGCTCAGCTGAGTCGGAGCCGGGATCGGCGGTGTCGGGTCCGATCGACCCGGAGACGGGGCGACCGCGCCGCTTCGCCTACCCTCCAAGCCTCGTCGTCGTCGACGGCGGTCTGCCCCAGGTCAACGCGGCCCAGGCGGTGCTCGACCAACTCGGTATCGAGGAGGTCGCCCTCGTCGGCCTGGCCAAGCGCCTCGAGGAGGTGTGGCTGCCCCACACCGAACACCCGCTGATCCTGCCGCGGACCAGCGAGGGGCTCTACCTCCTGCAGCGGTTGAGAGACGAGGCCCACCGCTTCGCGATCACCTTCCATCGTCAACGACGCTCCAAGTCGATGACGACGTCGGCTCTCGACGGGATCGCCGGACTGGGCCCGAGCCGACAGCGCGCGCTGCTGCGCCACTTCGGCTCGGTCAAGCGACTGCGTGCCGCGACCGCCGACGAGATCATGACGGTGCCCGGCATCGGCCCGGCACTTGCAGCCGCGGTCGTTACCCAGTTGGCTGTGGGGCAACCACCTGAACCAGCCGTGAACCTCACGACGGGAGAAGTCCTCGAATGAACAACAACAACCCTCTTGAGATGCCGGCGCGGGCATTGTCCGACGCGCCGATCGTCATCGTCACCGGGATGAGCGGGGCCGGGCGGACGACGACGGCCAACGTGCTCGAGGACTTGGGGTGGCTGGTCGTCGACAACCTCCCACCGCAGCTGTTCTCCCACCTGGCCGAGTTGCGCAACGCCACCATTGCCCGCACCCCTGCGGCGGCCCTGCGTCACGTGGCCGTCGTCGTCGACGTCAGATCGGGCGGGTTCTTCGACCACCTCCAGGTGGTGCTGGACGCCATGAAGGAAGACGAGCCGCGCCCCAGCCTCGTGTTCCTCGATGCGACCGACGAGACGCTGGTGCGCCGGTTCGAGAGCGTGCGACGACCGCACCCGCTCCAGGGGGACGGACGGCTTCTCGACGGGATCCAGGCGGAGCGGAAACGGCTGGTCGAGTTGCGCGCTTCCGCTGACGTCGTGATCGACACCTCCGGGCTCAACGTCCACCAACTCTCGGCGAAGGTCTCCGCGCTCTTCTCCGGGGACCGCCTCGCCCAGGTCCGCTTCGCCGTGATGTCCTTCGGCTTCAAGTACGGCCTCCCGCTCGACGCCGACATCGTGCTGGACATGCGCTTCCTGCCCAACCCGTTCTGGGTGCCTGACCTCCGCGCCCTCAACGGGCGTGACGCTGCCGTGTCGGAGTTCGTCCTGAGCCAGCCGGGGGCCGCCGAATTCCTCGACCGGGCCGTGGCGATGCTCGACACGATGGTCGACGGCTACGTCCGTGAGGGGCGCCGCTACGTCACCGTCGCGGTCGGCTGCACCGGGGGCAAGCACCGCTCGGTCGCCACGGCTGAGGCGCTGACCCGGCGCCTCGACACCGACCTGATCGATACGTTCGTGGTGCATCGCGACCTCGGCCGGGAGTAGGTCGGTGACCTACACCTACCCCGCTGCCGCGGGACAGCAGCGAAAGGTGGTGGCGCTCGGCGGCGGGCACGGCCTGTCGGCCACCCTGAGTGCCCTGCGGCTGCTCACCGATCACGTGACGGCGATCGTCACCGTGGCCGACGACGGTGGTTCGAGTGGACGGCTCCGGGCCGAGTTGGGGGTGCTCCCGCCGGGCGACCTGAGGATGGCCCTCGCTGCGCTCTGTGACGACTCCGAGTGGGGCCACCTCTGGCGGGACGTGCTGCAGCACCGGTTCAGTGGGGCCGGCGACCTCAAGGGCCACGCGATGGGCAACCTGATGATCGTCTCGATCTGGGAACTGCTCGGGGACACCGTCGACGGGCTCGATGTCGTGGGCAAGCTCCTCGGCGCCCGGGGCCGGGTCCTGCCCATGGCGGCCGAGCCACTGGAGATCATCGCCGAGATCGTCGGTCACGACCCGGCCCACCCCGACGACGTGGTCCTGGTGCGTGGCCAGCACCGGGTCGCGGCGTCACCCGGACGCGTGTCGTCCATCGGCATCGTCCCGACCTACCCGCGGACCTGCCCCGAGGCACTCGAGGCCATCGCCGACGCGGACTGGGTCATGCTCGGTCCCGGATCGTGGTTCACCTCGGTGATGCCCCACCTCCTGGTGCCCGGCCTCGCTGATGCGCTCGTCGCGACCCCGGCTCGGCGCCTGCTCAACCTCAACCTCGAGGTGCACAAGGGGGAGACCCGCGACTTCCGGGCCGAGGACCACCTGGCCTCGCTCGCGCAGAACGCTCCGGACCTGCGTCTTGACGTCGTCCTCGCCGACCCGAGCGTGGTCGACGACGAGGCGTCCCTGCGGGCCGCCTCCCGCGAACTGGGGGCCGAACTCGTCGTGGCGCACGTGTCGACCGGGAAGCACGCCAACATCCACGACCCGCTCCGGCTGGCAGCCGCTTTCCGGGACGTGCTCGGCTGATCGCCGCTGCCCTCCGGCGGGGGATCGGTCCGGACAGTGGCAGGATGGCGGCATGGCCATGACAGCGAAGGTGAAGGACGAGCTCTCACGGCTGGAGATCACGAAGCCGTGCTGTCGCAAGGCAGAGGTGTCCGCTCTGCTCCGCTTTGCGGGCGGGCTGCACATCATCGGTGGCCAGATCGTCGTGGAGGCGGAGCTGGACACGGCCAACGCCGCGCGTCGGCTGCGTCGGACGCTGGCGGAGGTCTATGGGCACCGCAGCGAGGTCCTCGTCCTGTCCGCGGGCGGGTTGCGCCGCGGGTCGCGCTACGTCGTGCGGGTGGTCCAGGACGGGGAGACCCTGGCCCGCCAGACCGGTCTCATCGACTCCCGGGGACGCCCGGTGCGCGGCCTTCCACCCAAGGTCGTCAGTGGTGCGACCTGTGACTCCGAAGCCGCTTGGCGGGGCGCGTTCCTCGCCCACGGGTCGTTGACCGAGCCGGGCCGTTCGTCGGCGCTCGAGGTGACCTGTCCCGGTCCCGAGGCGGCGCTGGCCCTCGTCGGCGCCGGCCGGCGCCTCGGCATCCAGGCCAAGGCGCGCGAGGTCCGCGGGGTCGACCGGGTCGTCATCCGTGATGGTGACGCGATCGGGGCGATGCTGACGCGGCTCGGCGCCCACGACGCCGTGATGGCGTGGGAGGAGCGGCGGATGCGCCGGGAGGTGCGGGCCACGGCCAACCGCCTCGCCAACTTCGACGATGCCAACCTGCGCCGGTCGGCGCGGGCCGCGGTGGCCGCCGGGTCGCGGGTCGGGAGAGCGATGGAGATCCTCGGTGACGAGGTGCCTGACCACCTGCGGGAGGCCGGGGTGCTGCGCCTCGAGCACAAGCAGGCGAGCCTGGAGGAGTTGGGCCAGCTCGCACAGCCTCCGATGACCAAAGACGCCGTTGCAGGACGTATCCGGCGCCTTCTGGCGATGGCTGACAAACTTGCAGGAGACCGGGATATTCCGGGCACGGACGCCAATCTCACCCCGGACATGCTCGAGAGTTGAGTTCGCCGCAGTCCGCTGCTCGAACGCGGGACCGTTCGGCGTACTGAGTGGT
>JBDTAU010000158.1:0-7403 GCA_039924465.1 Dermatophilaceae bacterium | reverse complement strand
GCCCGGCCTCGGGGACGGGCTGGCACGAGTCGAGGTCGACGGCGTCTCGCTGCCCATCGCCCTCGGGCTGCTCGTCATGATGTATCCCGTCCTGGCCAAGGTCCGCTACGACCGGCTCGACTCGGTGACGGGCGACAAGCGCCTGCTCGTCAGTTCGCTCGTGCTCAACTGGCTCGTCGGCCCGGCCCTGATGTTCGTCCTCGCGTGGGTCTTCCTGGCTGACCTGCCGGCCTACCGCACGGGCCTGATCATCGTCGGGCTCGCACGGTGCATCGCGATGGTCATCATCTGGAACGACCTGGCTTGCGGTGACCGTGAGGCGGCTGCGGTGCTCGTCGCCCTCAACTCGATCTTCCAGGTCGTCGCCTTCGCCGGGCTCGGCTGGTTCTACCTCTCCGTCCTGCCCGGGTGGCTCGGCCTCGAGCAGGCCGGCATCGACGCGTCGACGTGGGACATCGCCCGGTCGGTCCTGATCTTCCTCGGAGTGCCCCTCGTCGCTGGCTACCTCTCGCGGCGGATCGGGGAGCGGCGACGCGGACGCGACTGGTACGAGGCGACGTTCCTTCCCCGGATCGGCCCGTGGGCCCTCTACGGACTGCTCTTCACGATCGTCATCCTCTTCGCACTTCAGGGTGAGGCGATCACGTCCCGACCCCTCGACGTGGCGCGGATCGCGCTGCCCCTGCTCATCTACTTCGCCGTCATGTGGGGTGGCGGCTTCGCCTTCGGTGCGAGCCTCGGGCTCGGCTACGAACGCACGACGACGCTCGCCTTCACCGCCGCCGGCAACAACTTCGAGCTCGCGATCGCCGTCGCGATCGCGACCTTCGGTGCGACGTCTGGGCAGGCGCTGGCCGGTGTCGTCGGTCCACTCATCGAAGTGCCCGCCCTCGTCGCCCTGGTCTACGTCAGCCTCGCCCTGCGCCAGCGCTTCACCACCGCTCCGGTGCTCAGTGAGAGCGGTGTCCGGCACCGCTGACCTGGGTCGCGGGTCAGCCGGCCAGCGAGTCCAGCGCGTGCTTGATGGAAACGTCCCCGGTATTGAACGTGACGGTGACGCCCGCCAGATCGTCCCGTCCCACGACGGCGGCAATGACTGCGGCGACGTCGGCTCGCGGCACCTGCCCGCCCTCGATCCCGGGTCCGGCCAACTCGATGCGACCGGTCGGAGCCTGCAGGGTGAGGCCACTGGGGGCCAGGATCGTCCACTGCAGTCTGCTGCTGCACAGGTGGGCGTCGGCGGCGGCCTTGGCGTCGGCATACACAGAGAAGGGCTGTTCTGCGGGCACTCCGTGGTCCGGGCGGGCACCGAAGTAGGACACCATCAGGTACTGCTTCACCCCGGCTGCCTGTGCCGCGTCGATGGAGCGGATCGCAGCGTCCCGGTCGACGGCCTGGGTGCGCTCCGGGCTGCCGCCGCCCGCGCCGGCCGCCCAGATCACCACGTCGTGGCCGGTGAGCAGCTCCGTCAGGCCCGTCGTGTCCAGGTGCTCGACGTCAGCGATCACGGGAGTCGCCCCGGTCGCCTCGACGTCCTCGCGTTGGTCCGGGTTGCGGATGACGGCCGATACCTCGTGGCCCGCCGCGACCAGCAGCGGCTGAAGCTCCAGGGCCACCTTGCCGTGCCCACCGATCAGTGCGATGCGTGCCATGTCGTCCTCTCTCGTCTGGGGGCCGCCCCGGCCGCGCCGGGATCGGCATGCTGCTCCCACGTCAACAGGATCGAGCCGGGCGGTGTTCCCACTCGCGGTGGCCGATTGCCACCGGAAACGCACTGCGGCCCAGCGCCCCTCGACGGGGAACTGGGCCACAGGTGCTGCCTGCCTCAACAAGAAACATGGGGTGAGTGACGGGACTTGAACCCGCGGCCACCTGGACCACAACCAGGTGCTCTACCAACTGAGCTACACCCACCATGTACTGATCGCGATGCCCCTTGCGGAGCGTAGCGGTTTCAGCGACGCCAATCGTACCTGCTCCCGGGCAGTGCTCGTGACCACCCCCCCAGGACCACCGCCACGACCTGTCATGGCGTGATGGTGTGTGCCTCCCCGAGGGCTTTGGCCGTGGCGCTGTCGGGACCGGGTGGCGGGACGAAGACCGCCTCGCGGTAGTAGCGCAACTCAGCGATCGACTCACGGATGTCGGCGAGTGCCCGGTGGCCGCCCGACTTCTTGGGCGCGTTGTAGTAAGCGCGCGGGTACCACCGGCGGGACAGTTCCTTGATGGAGCTGACATCGATGATGCGGTAGTGCAGGTGCTCCTCGAGCTCGACCATGTCCCGGGCGAGGAAGGCGCGGTCCGTGCCGACGGTGTTGCCGCCGAGGGGAGCCTTGCGCGGCTCCGGGACGTAGGCGCGCACGTAGTCGAGGACCTGAGCCTGCGCCTCCTCGAGGGTGACTCCCGTGGCGAGCTCCTCGAGGAGACCCGAGGTCGTGTGCATGGTGTGGACGAAGGGGTCCATCTGCTCGAGCGCCTCCGCCGGGGGAGCGATGATGACATCGATCCCGTCACCGATCTGGGTCAGCTCGAAGTCGGTGACGAGCGCCGCCACCTCGATGAGGGCATCGTGCTGCAGGGACAGGCCCGTCATCTCGCAGTCGATCCAGATGATGCGGTCGGTAGTGGCTCGGGAGTTGGTGTCGCTCACCGGTCCACCATAGAGGTTGCCGTATGCCGCTGAGCCGCCTCACGTCCTCGGGTGGCGTTGAGAGGAAGCCCGGGTGCGAGGGACTGCTCCGTGCCCGGGCTGCACTACCCTGCCGGACATGACTTCAGGGGAGCGGACCGCGGGACCGGGCGATCTGGGCGGAGGAGCGGACGGGCAGTGGAGCAGAGGACCGAACCCGACCCGGCGCCCGATGTTGCGGGGCGTGCTGACCGGAGGCATCGCCGCAGCGGTGCTGCTCATCGCGTTGCTCATCCTGCTCGGGATCATCGGAGAGCGGCTCGATGCGCAGACCGCGGTGCTGGCGGCCCTGATGGCGCTGATCCCACCCGCCATCATCGTGCCGGTGTACCTCTGGCTCGATCGCTTCGAGGCGGAGCCGCTCGGCTATCAGGTCTCGGCCTTCCTCTGGGGCGCGGTGATCGCCGTGGTGGCCGCCTTCTACCTCAACACTGCCGGCCTGCACCTGCTGGCGAGCGCCAACTGGGAGGACCCGCTGTCGACGGGCGCCGTGTGGCTGGCACCGGTGACAGAAGAGACGTTGAAGGGGCTCGGCATCGTCCTGATCTACCTCTTCCGCCGCCGGGAGTTCGGCGGCATCATCGACGGGTTGGTCTACGCGGGCCTGATCGGCGCAGGCTTCGCCTTCAGCGAGAACATCCTCTATCTGGGCAGCGCCTACCAACTCGGCGGCTCCGAAGGGTTGACCCTGACCTTCGTCGTCCGGTGCCTCATGGGCCCGTTCGCCCACCCACTGTTTACCTCCTGCATCGGGATCGGTCTGGGGATCGCAGTGTCCACCCGCAACCCGCGCGTGCGGGTGCTGGCGATCGGTGTGGGGTGGCTCGCGGCCATCCTGCTGCACTCTCTGTGGAATTTCTCCGCCATCGCCAGCCAACTGGGCTTCCTCGGGGCCTACGCGACCTACCAGGTCCCGCTCTTCATCGCCTTCCTCGGCTTCATCATGTGGCTGCGCCGACGAGAGGGCCGCCTCGTCGGCCGCTACCTGTCGCCCTACGCGGATGCCGGCTGGTTGACCTACCCGGAGGTGACCATGCTGTCGAGCCTGCGGGCCCGCCGGGTGGCGCGGGGGTGGGCGGTCGCGCACGGTGGGTCCGCAGGCAAACGATCGATGCACGCCTTCCAGGACAGCGCGACGGATCTGGCTCTGCTCCGGTCGCGGATCGTGAACGGGACCGCCGAGGCAGATGCCCAGGCCCGCGAGGTGGTGCTGCTCGGCGCCATCACGGCTCACCGCAAGGACTTCATCGGCTCTCCGGTGACGTGAGAAGCCGGATCTCCGGACGCGGGCTTCGGGGCGGTCGATCGGGACGGTGGCTGGTGGGCCTTCTATGCTTGGTGCGCGCCGAAGGGCGCCGGCCCCTGTAGCTCAGCGGATAGAGCAAGAGCCTTCTAATCTCTAGGTCGCAGGTTCGAGTCCTGCCGGGGGCACCACCGAGAGGGCCCTCTGACCTGTATAAACAGGTTCAGAGGGCCTTGCTCATGCCCCAATCGTGCACCACAGGTCCCCGAGTGCAAGGAGATGGACCCGCGGTGCGGCAAGACGCGAGGGCAGGTCAGAAGTTCCGATGACGAGTGCCGGTGATGCCGTAGTGGTCGGGCCGGAAGCCGTCGAGTGCCATGCCCCAGGCGAGAGAGCCGACGACGAAGACACCTCCGTAGGCGGCGAGGATGCGACCGAAGTTGGCGTCTGGTTGCAGGGTTGCGACGAACCCGTAGATGCCGAGCGAGATGATCCCGGCGCCGATCCAGATCCAGCCGCGGTGTTCCCGGACGCCTTGCCAGACGAGCCAGGCGCCACCGATTTCGGCGACGGCGGCCGCAATGAAAAGGGCGATCGATCTGAGGCTGTCCACGCAATCATGCTGCCAGCGAGCGATCCACTCCGGATTAACCGACTCATTCGTGCGGGTGATCGACCCAGGTGGGCAGTCCGCCCTTGAGACGCAGGGTGCCCGGCTCAAGAGCAGGCGGGGGTTCGATGACCGGGGACTCGCCGGTGTCGAGCCAGCCGATCGCGTTCATCGTGGCTTGTCCAACAGCGAGTGCGCCCGCCGTCGTCACCGAGTAGGGGGTGCCGTAGGCGATGCACTGGTCGGACAGGGCGCAGCCCCAACCGATGCTGCCCGCATGGAAGACTCGGCCCTGCCCATTGCCGGGATCGACGATCGTCACCTGCATGTACATGTGTGCGGGCTGGGGCGTGGTCGGAGTGCTCCCAGAGCAGCGGGACAGCGGAATGGTGTCGAGCACCTTGGAACCCGCGGGGACGGGGTAGCCGCCCACCACGTGGTCGACTTCGGCGGCGGCGAGGTGCGGGATCTTGGTCCCAGCCGCAACTCCGTTCCACAGCCATGAGGTGGTGTTGGCCACTCCAGTGCCATCCACTTGGTAGCAACCGTCGTACATGCCCCCGAGGATCGATTGTTCGGGGAGTCCAGCCGTTCGGAACCTTGACTGCAGCCCGTAGTTGCCCTTGAACGCCTGGAACTCGCGCTGGGAGAGGGGGTTGATCTGCCAGTAGATGCTGTTGGAGCTGAGCGACAGGACGTTGGTGCCCCCGGCGATACTGCTGACCAGGTTGGTTCGCATCGACGGCGACCAGTACTCGGCGTGACCCGGGATGACCAAGGTTCCCTTGGCGATAGTTGAGGGGTTGTAGTGCAGTTGCACGTCGGTGGTGTAATTACTGTCCAGACCTTGCTTCTCGGCCCAGAACACGTAGCCGAACTCGAAGCCCAAGAAGTCGCCCGACCCGGCGTTCTGGGCATACGGCCTGTCGTAGGAGATGGTGCTGCTCCGCGGGCTTGTGTAGGCGTCGTACTTGCCGAAAAGGTTGTAGGCCTGCCACGTGTTCGTCGAGGAGAGCATGGTGTAGGCGTGGGGCGCGATGTCGTCCCGGATCGTCAACGGTACGTAGGACCCGGTCCCGGTGTTGTCGGTGAGGGCGATCAGATAGGTGCCGGGCGGGAAGCGGCCATCCACGGCGAAGCCGAAGGTACGACGCCAGTTGGTGGCCTTGACCTCATTGATCGTCTGGCCACTCGAGTTCCGGGCGATGAACAGGGGCGCCGGCTGGGCGTCGCCGAGCAGCCAGGGGCCGACGGGCTGGCTCCAGACCGCGCGGGCTCCGGCGCCACCGTAGTAGCCCATGCGATAGATCGTCATCCGGACAACCCCGTTGAGCTTCCCATTCGAGCGGATGTAGACGTTGTTGCCGCACTTGGCCGACGACAACTCGGCGTAGGCGCTGATCGCGCCAGGTTTGGCGATCTTCCAGGCCGACGTACCCGGCAGGGCGTTCTCGGTCGCGATGTAGTCCTTGGGCCACCCAGCGGTGGGGCAGGCGGGTTTCGCCGAGAACTGCATGGCGGGGGCGATTCCGTAGCCGACACGGGCACCGTTCGTTGCCCAGACCTGGATCATGGGCGCAAGCGAGGTCGATGATGGTGTCGCGATTCCGGAGACGGTCAACCAAATTCGAGTGCCCGCAGCGAGACTGACCGGATTGGTGACCCTGTACGCGATCCCGCCGCTCACCCGGCTGATGGTCCCGGCGGGCAACGTGGTCACGACCCGCATGACTGCCCCGTTGACCATCGACGCGGGAAGGGCCACCGTCACTTGTCCGACCCTGGCCGTAGTTGCGGTGGTGATCTGGAAGCGGGCAGCCTGCAAAGGCTCGCTCACAGTCGTGCTGGTCATGACGAACGTCGGATCGGGCGCGGGGACGGCGTCGGCATGGGCCGCGCCGAGCATGACAAGAGCCGCTGCCGCGGCTGTTGCGGCGGCAAGGAGTCGTTTGAGAAGGATCGTTTCTGCCCCAGAATTCGGGCGGCGAGAGGAACGCCGCGGCTGTATAGACGCGGTGAGCCGGGTCGGTGACTGGCAATGATGCTGCCAACCCCACCCCGTCAAGCGGAACCCCCGTCACGCGAAACGCAAGCCGCGCGACTCCAAAGATACACGTGGAGCGGCCATGGCCACCCGTGAAAGTGACCGGTAACTTTACCGACAACCATGGGTCCAGGGCATCGGTGAGGTGCTTCGGCAGGCGGGAGGACGCCCTGGACGGCCACGGTCCACCCGAGCTCGCGGGTCACAGAGCCCCCTTCGGCGTCGGGGACACCGCCTGTCGACGCGCTCGACGGCGAGCCCGAACTCGCGCCCTTCTTCGTGTCCCCAGAGTGCGCCATCCTGCGTCGTCCAGGCGTGCTGTGAGCGTTTTGGAAGGCTGTGCGTGGGTATGGCGCTTGACACGACGGCGCCCTTTGCTCGACCGGTTCGAGCAGGGACGCCGTCGGCCAGGGCCGGCTCGGCGGCACACAAGAGCGGCGCCCTCTGGCTCCCCACTGCAGCCCCAGACGACACCGTGTGGTTCCTCAACTCCTACGGCGCCCGCCTCGTCCTAGCTGCGTGCCCTCCAGCATCCATCACGCTCGTACCCACCTGACCCGGAAGATGGCCGGTTGAGGGTGGACGAGGACGCGACACGCTCCGATGAGTTTGGGTGTAGGCGCTCAAACACGGGAGGATGCCGGTGTGTCAGGGACTACAGGGGTCGGCAACGCTCCGCTGCTCGAAGCGGTCCGGTCGCTGCGTGCTGCCCTCGAGGGCGCGGTGCTTCCGCTCGAGGTGCCCGGCGTCGATGAGGCGCGGCGATCGCGGAGCCACCTGATCGACCAGCTCGACGACTACGTCGTCCCGCGACTGG
>JBDTAU010000157.1:0-2655 GCA_039924465.1 Dermatophilaceae bacterium | reverse complement strand
GCCGCCCTCGTCCCCGAGCCCGGTCGACAGGCCGCGGCCCTGGAGGACCTTCTTGAGGGAGTGGTAGACCTCGGTCCCCCAGCGCAGCGCCTCCTTGAAGCTGGGCGCCCCGATGGGGGCAATCATGAACTCTTGGATGTCGACGTTGGTGTCGGCGTGCGACCCGCCGTTGAGGATGTTCAACATCGGCACCGGCAGCACGTGGGCGTTGGGCCCACCGACGTAGCGGAAGAGCGGGAGGCCGGCCGACTCCGCAGCGGCGCGGGCCACTGCGAGCGAGACGCCGAGGATGGCGTTGGCCCCGATGTTCTCCTTGTTCGCCGTGCCGTCGAGCGCGAGCATCTCGGCATCGATGAGCCGCTGCTCGCTCGCGTCGAAGCCGACGAGCCGGGGGTTGATGTCATCGATGACGGCGTCAACGGCGGCTTCCACGCCCTTGCCGAGGTAGCGGTCGGCGTCGCCGTCGCGACGCTCGGACGCCTCGAAAGCACCCGTCGAGGCGCCGGAGGGCACTGCGGCGCGGGCGAACGTGCCGTCGTCGAGACGGATCTCGACCTCGACAGTGGGGTTACCGCGCGAGTCAAGAATCTCGCGGGCGCCAATCTCCTCGATGCTGGCCACTCGGTCTCCTGGGATTAGCCGCCCGTCGCCGCTGGTGGCGGATCGGGTGGACGGGTTGTTGACTGGGTTCATTGCACGTGGACCGGAGCGAGCACTGGGCTCGGGGTCGGCCCGCACAGTAGGGCACGTGCATCGAGGGTAGCCCGTGCAGCCTGCCCCCCGGGCCCACGACCCGGCATGGAGCTGTCTTTACCATTTCTTTGCCATGGGGCCTGATCAACGGCATACTGCGGAGGGTGCCTTCGCCAAGTGGTGGCGCGGGCTGAATACCACCGGGGGGGTGGGGGTGGGTATGGCGCAGTCTCTGAGTGAGTCGGTCAACGATTTTGACGTCTCGGCACGTCCCGTCACACAACCACTGACCGATCGCACTCGCAGTGTCCGACTGCTTCAGGCCGGTCTCGCCTTCGGCGATCTGGCCGCGATCGTGGCAGCCACCCTGTTGGCGGCCGTGGGGCGAAGTCGGCTCGGCATCTTCAACGCCACCGAGGACGTCACGGTCTCCATCCAAGCGGTCGGGGTGTGGATCATCCTCGGCTGGATGCTGACCAATGCCCTGGCCGGTACCTACACGCGGGTCCATCTCGGCGTCGGCACCATCGAGTATGCCCGGATCTGCACCAGCGCCGGAGTCACGGCGGGCCTGATCGGGATCATCAGTTACCTGACCAAGTTCAACCTCTCCCGCGGGTTCTTCGTCCTGCTCTTCGCGATCGGGGTGCCGTTGCTGCTGCTGTGGCGATACAGCGCCCGACGGATGGTCCACAGGGCGCACCAGCGGGGTCACCTCCTGACGCGCGTGCTCATCTCCGGGTCAAGCCGGCACGTCGACGATGTCGCAGCCGTTCTGGAGCGGGAGACCTGGCTGGGCTACCGCATCGTGGGTGCGCTCACCCCATCGTCCCAACAGGTTGAGGCCACCGCGCGCGGGGTGCCGATCGTCGGGCAGACCACCCAGACCGCGGAGGCGGTCATCGACACGCAGGCAGACCTGGTCGTGTTCACCGAAGGCGCCTTCCCCGCCGCAGCGGACTTCCGCCGGATCGCGTGGGAGCTCGAGGGTCACCACGTGCAACTGACCGTCGTGCCGAGCCTCAGTGACATCTCGTCCGGCCGGATCACGATGCGGCCGATCGGCGGACTGCCCTTGGTCCACATCGAGCAGCCCCAGAGCTTGGGTGCCAGCCGCGGTCTGAAGCGTGTCTTCGACCTCGTCGGAGCGACCGCCATCCTGATCCTCTGCGCCCCCCTGATGCTCATGACCACCGTCGCGATCAAACTCGACGACCGGGGACCGGTGCTCTTCCGCCAGACCCGGGTCGGCCGGGACGGCACTCTCTTCGAGTGCCTCAAGTTCCGGAGCATGATCCCTGATGCCGAGGCCCAGCTCTCCGGTGTCACCCACCTGAACGCGTCTGGCGAAGGGATCCTCTTCAAGGCTCACCACGATCCCCGGATCACCCGCATCGGGCACCTGATCCGCCGCTACTCCGTGGATGAACTCCCGCAGTTGATCAATGTCCTGCGTGGACAGATGAGTCTGGTCGGCCCACGTCCCGCGCTCCCGGCCGAGGTGCGTCGATACGCACCCGACGTGCAGCGCCGACTCCATGTCCGTCCCGGCATGACCGGTCTCTGGCAGGTCTCCGGCCGCAGCGACCTGTCCTGGGATGACACCGTCCGCCTGGATCTCTATTACGTCGACAACTGGTCGATCGTGCAGGACCTCGCGATCGTGACGAAGACGATCCAGGCCGTCCTGCGCTCCCGCGGCGCCTACTGACCCGGCCTTTTGGGACGCCCCTGCCGGGCCGTCTTCTGGCCGTCTTCTGCACCTCTGCTGAAGCACTCCGTCGGCACGACTGCCCCGGTTCACCTCGTCAGTCGATGGGCGGGCACGCCTCGACGGCCTGATACAGGCCGCGCAGGGTTCCCCGCAGGGCCGCCTCGGCGTCGATGCCCTCGGCTCGCGCCCGCACCACGAGGGCCAACAGTTGCGCGCCAAGATCACCACTGGCGCCCGCCTCCTGCGCC
>JBDTAU010000156.1:0-3090 GCA_039924465.1 Dermatophilaceae bacterium | reverse complement strand
CGGGCCGCGGCGTTGTCGGCGCGGACCTCGAGCATGATGGCCTCGACGCCGTGGTCCGCTGCTCGGCCGATCAGGGTGTCGAGCAGGAGCCGTCCGATGCCGCGGCCCTGGCACGCCGGTGCGGTGGCGATGGTCATGATGTCGGCGACGTCGCCCGCCACGTCGAGTCCCCCGTATCCGACGATGGCTCCGGGCTCGTCGCCGACGGCTGCATCGGACCCGGGTGCGCCGGCCTCGGACGGGTCGAGGAGACCGTTGACGGCGACCACGTAGTCGCGTCGGGGCCGCCCTGCCAACTCAGCCCACCACGTCTCGATCGACCAGGCGTCGTCGGCGAAGAGCTCCTGCTCGAGCGAGGCCAGCGCACCCAGGTCGGTCCACTCAACCGCCCGGATACGGATCTCGGACCCCGGCACCTGCGCAGTGTCACGAGGCACGTCTGGTGTGAGGGCGGGAGGCGTCGGTGACTGGGTGTCCGCTGACGGGACGGAGGTCATCCGAGGGTCGACTTCTTGGACGGGCTCGGCGGCGCGGTGTCCGGCCGGCGCAGATACATCGGCTCCAGTCCATCGAACCCGCCTGCGGCATCGACGAATTGGAGGCTGTCGTCCGCCGTTTGCGTCTCCCCGGATCCGTCCAACAGGGCCAGCCGACGGACCGCCAGGTCAGCCAACGCCCCGGCAGACGCGTCAAGCGGACGTATGCCGCTGGGCTCGGTCACGCCGTGGGGCAACGGCTCGGGGTAGAGCAATCCACCACGTCCGGCCGTCGGCAGGTCCTGCCAGGCCGGGTCGAGGTCAGCCGCCTTGGCGACGACTGGGCCAGCCAGGCGCACGAGCCCGGTGGCCTCGAGATCGTAGTGAGCGGCATACACCTCCTTGCGTCTGGCGTCGATGGCGACGAGGAGCTCACCCCGGGCTCCGGCGAGCCACGCCTCGTGCGCGAGGGCGTCGAGGCTGCACAGTCCGCGCACGGGCTGGCCGAGGGCATAGGCGAAGGTGCGCCCGGTGACGATGCCGACCCGCAGGCCGGTGAATGGTCCGGGCCCGATGCCCACGACGACATCGGTGACGTCGGCAGGGCGCGCCCCGGCGTCACTCAGCGCCTGACGGATGCCGGGGGCCAGGTGTTCGGCGTGGGCCCGGGAGTCGAGGGTGGTCGCCTCGGCGAGGACCGCGGTCCCGTCGTGCAGGGCGACGGTGATCGCCGTCGTCGAGGTGTCGATCGCGAGCAGGAGCACGCCTGAAGGTTATCCGAGCCCGACCAGTACCTCGTCCCAACGCGCCCCCACCCCCACGAGGTGGGCGATCCGGGCGTCCTCACCCGTGAGACTGATCTCGAGCCGTTCGTCGCTCAGGTGCTCGGCCAGCCCGGCGCCCCACTCGATGATCGTCACGCAGGCATCGAGGTCGGCATCGAGGTCGAGGTCATCGAGCTCGAGGACGCTGCCGATCCGGTAGGCGTCGACGTGCACGAGCGCGGGCCCGCCCACGAGGGACGGGTGGATGCGGGCGATGACGAACGTGGGCGACGTGATCGGACCGCGGACGCCGAGGCCGGCGGCGATCCCCTGCGCCAACGTCGTCTTGCCCGCGCCGAGGTCACCGGAGAGCACGATGACGTCACCGGCCCGCAACTGCGAGCCGAGCCGCCTACCGAAGTCCTGGGTGTCGTCGGAGGTCGGCCACCGCACCTCACGCTCCACGCTGGCTGGCCCCCTTGGCCGCTCGCTGCTTGCGACGGCTCTCGGCCCGCACTGCAGCTGCGGCAGCCTTCTCCAGCTGCTTCAGGCGACGCCCGGGGGCGACGTCGGTCACGACCCGACGCACCCGCGGGGCACGCGCCACGTTGATCGCCTGTGCCCGGGCGCGGGCCGCCTGGTCGACGAGCTGGATGAGGTGGGCATTGAGCAGGTCCGGGTGCTCGAGCATGATGATGTGCCCCGCGTCGTTGACGATGACGTGCTCCGACCCGGGGATGGCGTCGACGATGAGCTCGCTGTGCGCCGGCGGGGTCAGGATGTCCTGCCGGCCGTTGAAGACGAGCACGAGCGTGCGAGTGAAGTGCGCCAGCGCAGGACGCTTGTCGAATCCGTCAAAAGTCTTGAGGAAGTCGTTGATGGTGTCGAGGGGGGTGCCGAGGATCATGTCGGCCGTGTAGCGCACCACCCGTCTGGACACGGGTGAGGCGAAAGAGTTCTGCTCGACGACGTAGTCCTCGAGTTCGCGGCCGGCCCGCCGCATGTTGGCCACCAGCTCGGGCCGGTGGCTCAGCGGTCCGAGGATCTGGGGCCCGACCCGCTCGAGCGCCATCCGGGCGACAGTGGCGAGCTTGCCCCCGTTGGCCAGGGTGAGCCCACCGGGGCTGGTGGCGACGAATCCGACGCCGATGACACGGTCACGCACCACGTCGGGGAACTGCTCGCCGTAGGCCATGATCGTCATGCCACCCATCGAGTGACCGACCAGGACCAGGTCCCCGTCCGGCACGACCTGCTCGAGGACCGCGTGCAGGTCGGCACCGAGTTGGTCGATGACGTAGGTGTCGGGTTCGCCCTGGCCCGACTGCCCGTGGCCGCGCTGGTCCCAGCTGACGACCCGGTAGCCGGCGTCCTTGAGGGCTCGCCGTTGGTAGACCCAGCACCGCAGGCTGAGGCAGTAGCCGTGCGACAGCACCACGGTCGGGAGCCGGTCGGGGCGGCCACCCTTGGTCGTGCCCTTCGCCGCGGCCGCCGCGGCTTCCGGGGTCGGCTCATCGACCTCGACGTGCAGCGGCACTCCGTCGTCGGCGATGACGACGATCTCCGCGTCCGGGGTGATCTTGAGCTCGTCCGGGGACTCGAGGGCCGCCATGGCGGCGCGGGTCCGCTGGGCGCGGTCGACGGCGACGGCACCGACCGCTGCTCCTGCCGCGGCAGCCACGGCCGCTGCGGCGAGCCCGATGATGGGGTTGCTTCGTCGTCGCGTCGATCCCGGCCCGGTCATGCGTGCACCTGCCCCTCGTGCTGCTGCGCTGCCGTGCCCACGAAGATGCGGGGCACGCGGGCCCCGAGCCGGGTGACGATCTCGTAGCTGATCGTGTCGGTGGCGC
>JBDTAU010000155.1:0-5075 GCA_039924465.1 Dermatophilaceae bacterium | reverse complement strand
GGACGGTGTAGCCCGCGTCGGTGCGCATGAAGAGGGCGTGCTTGCGGGAGACGGTGACGTCGTCGAGGAAGATGTCCGAGTCGGGGTGACGCCCAGAACTCACCTCGGTGTCATCGAGCAGGAACCGAGCGCCGGTGTTGGGGCCTCGTTGCACCATGAGCAGAGCCGTCCCGGGCCGCAGGGCAGCGATCGTGGCCTGGTCCTCGGCGCTGACTCCCCGAACGCTGACGTCACGGGTCTCGGCGTGCTCGTTCGGAGCGGGCACCCCGTGGAACCGCATGGTGCGGGGGTCTTCGTCGAACTGGCCCTGCTCGCCCTGATCGTCCTGGTCGCTCACGATGCAAACCTCCTCAAGTCGCGTTCGGCAGCACTGCGAATGCCTAACGATAGTTCACGGTCTTTCGGGGAGTGCTGCCCCGGTCTGCCCACGCCCCGCAGGGAGCCGGAGCGTGGGTCAGGACAGGCTTGCCTCGTAGGCCGCCGCGTCCATGAAAGCGTCCGTTGCCGCGGGATTGCTGGCCCGCACCTCAAACATCCAGCCGGCCCCGTAGGGGTCGGAGTTGACCAGCTCGGGGGTGGCGTCAAGAGCGTCATTGACGGTCGTCACCTCGCCGTCGAAGGGGGCGTAGATGTCGCTGACCGACTTGGTCGACTCAACTTCACCGCACGCGTCTCCGGCGCTGACCGAGTCACCGACGGCAGGCAGGGACACGTAGACCACGTCTCCCAGAGCGTCCTGGGCGAACGCGGTGATGCCGATCCGGATGATGCTGTCCTCGCCTGCGCGAGTCCACTCGTGATCGCTGGTGTAACGGAGGTCTGAGGGGTACTCAAGGTCGCTCATGGAGACTCCTGCTCTGTGCTGGTGATGATGGTGGGCCCGACACCCAAGGCGGCGGCGGGAACGACACGTTGAGAGGATGTCACGGACTGGGCCGCAATGCACCGAGTGGCGCCAATCGCGACTGCTGGCCGCGCGGCCGGGCCCGCCGGGTTGCGCCACCGGTGGCATCGAGCGTCATTCGGCCGGCCTGGCGTGGGTGAACGGCGCCATCGTGTGCAAGGAGGTGATCTCGATGCTGTCGAGCTCGGTGACGGTGGTGGAGGCGCCCTTCTGACGCACGGTCTCGATGATGCCGCCGGGGATCGTCATCGCGGAGGACATCGTCTTGGAGTCCCCGATCGCCTTGACCAGGATCGGGCGTTTGACCGGGGTGCCGTCGATCATCATCGAGTCGGCGCCGTCCACGACGAACGAGGAGGCCACGATGCGGATCCCACCCACCTCGATGGCTTCTGCTCCGGCGTCGCGCAACTCCTGGATGAGGTCCAGGATGATCGGAGCAGTCACCTGACGATCGGGGTCGCTGATCGTCAGAGTGATGCCCGGCCCCTTGGCGCCCAGCGTGCCGGCCAGGATTCCCATGGTGTCGAGGCGTTTCTGGGCCTGGGTCAGCGCCTCCCCCGTGGTGTCGATGCCGCTCCGGAGTCGGTCGCGGGTGGCCTCGAGCTCCCGCAACTGGGCGTCGAGTCGGGACGATCGCAACGACACGTCATCGAGGACCCGGATGAGGTCGCTCTGACTCAACTCGTTGAGGCCACGCTCCTGGGTGAGCTGCACCTGGGTCGCGATGCCCACCCCGAGCAGGACGGCGAGGAGGGTGACGAGCACGTTGGCCTTGGTCGCCCGGGGGCTGGCGACTCGGAGAAGCCGTCGCCACGCCCCCCGACCCGGAGCTGCCGGGGTGTCTGCCTTCTGCGGTCTGGCCACGTTTTAGGCCTTGAAGAGGTGGCGCCGGATCGATGCCACGTTGGAGAAGATCCGGACCCCCAGCACGACCACGACGCCAGTAGACAGCTGGGCGCCAGCGCCCAACTGGTCGCCGAGGAAGACGATGAAGGCGGCGACCACGACATTGGACAGGAACGAGATGACGAACACCTTGTCATTGAAGATCCCGTCCAGCACCGCCCGCACGCCACCAAAAACGGCGTCCAGGGCCGCGATGATGGCGATGGGCAGGTAGGGCTGGACCCACACGGGCACCGCGGGGTCCAGGACGAGCCCGATCACGAGTCCGATGAGCAGGCCGATGGCTGGGATCACAGGGCTACCCTTCGACGCTTGATGATGACGTGGTCGGTGACGGTCGCGCTCATCGTGTCGCCCCCGTGGGCGGCGCCCCGCCCTCGCTCGAGCCGGCGCCAGTCGGTGAGCCTACGTTGCCAGGCAGTGGTTGCGCGAGTGAAACGTGCAGTGAAGAGCTGCCCGGAACCCGCAATGACTGCGAGCTGGTCCAGGTGGCCGGGATCGCGAACTGCTCGGTGAGCTGCTGGAGGTAGAGCCCGGCGAAGGACGGGTCGAACGCCGAGCGCATCTGGTCCGGATCACCCAACGCGGTGATCACGTAGGGCCGCGCCAGCGGACGGAAGTCGACGATGATCGCCTGCCCGGCGAAGCGGATCGCCGCCATGGAGGTCAGCCGGTGCCCGTTGATCGAGATGGCCTCGGCTCCTGAGGCCCACAGACCGTTGACGATGATCTGCAGGTCGGCCGACGCGACGCGTCCGGAGGTGAAGCCGCTGCTCGGGCGGGAGCCGGCATCCGCGTCGCCCTTCGGAGCCGGTGCATCATCAAGGGTCAGGGTCAGGCCCGTGCCGACGAGAGGCTGGGCCCCTGCGGCGATCGAGAGCGTCTTGAGGCGATCCGTGATGCCGCTCAGCCCCGACTGCTCAAGGGCGAGTGCCTCGAGGTCGCGGACCTCCTTGCCGACCGCCTCGAGTTTGGCTTCCTGCTGCGTCCCAAGGGTCTGCAGGTCCTCGATCCGCTGGACGAGGTCCGCTTTGACGGCGACCGTGGCCGTGGGTTTGGTGCGCAGCGACCTGGCCCCAAGGGCGAAGAGGAAGCCCGTCAGAAGGAGCATGACGATGACGACCACGGTCGTGGTCGAGGTGGCGCGCGGCAGCCCCGCGGCGGTGCGTCGGTCGGCTGCCTCCTGGTAGCCCGGATCGAGCGGTCGCTCCAACATCTGGGTGATCAGCGTCATCGAGGCGTCGAGACGGCGGGCCGGCGTCCCGGACCCTGGGTCTGGGTGGCTGCTCATTTAGCGGTGGCCGGTAACCGCGAGAGGACGAACCGTGCCTGGAGCGCGTAGAGGATCGCCGCGAACCAGTAGAGGACGATCCCCCACCAGGCGAAGCCCCAGCCGACCGGTCGGGCCAGGTCGCCGATCCAGTCGCTCCGGTCGGCGAGCAGGAGCAGTGGGAAGGCGTAGAGGAGGTTGAAGGTGGCCGCCTTGCCCACGAAATGCACGGGCAGGCCGATCTGGCCGCGTCGGCGCAGATAGAGCAGCATCAGCGTCATGACCACCTCGCGGGAGACCAGGACGAGGAGCAGCCACAGCGGGATGATGCCGCGCCACGCCAGCCCGACCAGGGTGGTGAAGATGTAGAGGCGATCTGCCAGTGGGTCGAGGTATTCGCCGAGCTTGGACTCCATCTTGAAGGTCCGGGCGATCTTGCCGTCGAGGTAGTCCGTGATGCCCGAGGCCATGAGCACGATGACGGCCAGGACGTCGTGGTGCTCGGCGAGGGCCCAGATGAAGAGCGGGACCCCGGCCAGCCGGATGATCGACAGGACGTTGGGCAGCGTGAGGAACCGATCCGACACGGGATCGTCGCCCTGCACCCCCACTTCCTCGTCCACGGGCAAGAGCCTAACCTCACCCGCACCACGGTCAGACCCGGGCGCGCGGGGACACGAGTACGCTCTGGCTTCATGGCAACACCGATGCTGCCCGTCAGTCTGGATGACGTCCTCGCGGCCCAGCGGCTGCTCGAGGGAGTGGTCCGCCCAACCCCGCTCGAGTACAGCCGCGGCATCAGTGAGCGGGTCGGGTCCAAGACCTATCTCAAGTGCGAGAACCTGCAACGGGCCGGCTCCTTCAAGATCCGTGGCGCCTACAACCGGATGGCCCGGCTCACCGACGAGGAGAAGGCGCGCGGGGTGGTGTGCGCGAGCGCCGGCAACCATGCCCAGGGGGTGGCGCTGGCCGCCCAACTCCTCGGCCTCGAGTCGACCGTCTTCATGCCGCTCGGTGCGCCGCTGCCCAAGCTGGTGGCCACCCGCGGCTACGGCGCCCGGGTCGAGCAGCTCGGCACGACCATCGACGAGTGCCTGATCCGCGCCAAGGAGTTCGAGCAGGAGACCGGGGCCGTCCTGATCCACCCGTTCGACCACGCCCACATCGTTGCTGGTGCCGGCACCTGCGGCCTGGAGATCCTCGACCAGTGCCCGGACGTGCGCACCATCGTCGTCGGCGTCGGTGGTGGTGGCCTGCTCGCGGGCATCTCGACGGCCGTCAAGGCACTCAAGCCCGACGTCACGATCATCGGCGTCCAGGCGGAGCAGGCCGCGTCCTATCCGGCCTCGTTGCGGGCCGGGCACCCGGTGCCGCTGGCCCGGATGTCGACGATGGCTGACGGGATCGCGGTGGGGTGCCCCGGGGAGGTGCCCTACTCGATCATCGAGCACCTGGTCGACGGCTTCCGGACGGTGACGGAGGACCAGCTGTCGCGATCGGTCCTCTATCTCCTCGAGCGGGCCAAGCTCGTCGTCGAGCCGGCCGGGGCAGCCAGCACCGCCGCGCTCCTCGACACCAGCGACACCATCGAGGGCCCCGTGGTGGCGGTGCTCTCCGGAGGCAACATCGACCCGCTGCTGCTGCTGCGGATCATCCGTCATGGCCTCACGGCCGGAGGTCGCTACCTGCAGTTCCGGGTGCGGGTGCTGGACCGACCCGGCTACCTCGCTGCCCTGCTCGACCACCTGGCGGCAGCCGAGGCGAATGTCCTCGAGATCGAGCACGTTCGCACCGCTCTCCCGCTCGGCATCGATGAGGTCGAGATCGGGGTCCGGGTGGAGACGAAGGGCGCCGAGCACGCCGCTGCGGTCATCGCCGACCTCCAACAACGGGGCTACCACCCACGAGTGGACTGACGCGCAGCCCCGCTCCTCCCGGCACGACGACAAGCCCGGCCCGTATGCCGCTGAGTTGGCGAGCGCTCGCCAGCCC
>JBDTAU010000154.1:0-6772 GCA_039924465.1 Dermatophilaceae bacterium | reverse complement strand
TTGTGCTGGTCGATGATCTTGCCGTCAGGGTCCACGTGTGTGTAGACGCCTTCCCATTCGCCGTCATGCTTGGCGAGCAGCGGCATTCCTTCGCGAATTCCCATGTCTTCACTACCTTTCGTTGGTGCGGATACCGGAGGGGAGGTCCGGTCAGCTGATGACGCCGGCGGCGGCGAGGCGCTCGAGCACCTGGGCCTGGCGGGCGGCGAAGAAGGATCGCTCTGCGGTGACTCCCACGAGCGAGTTCGGTCGCTCGACGTCGTGTCGGGCGTACTCCTCGGCCCAGAGGCCCGGCTTGACCCGGGCCGGCAGGTTGCCCATCCCGGGCCGGCGCCGCTCCCGGCGCAGGGCGTCGAGGTTGAGCTCGGCCGAGGCGACGATGGATTCTCCGCCGGCTGCGCGGATGAGGGGTCGACCCGCGAAGTCGATGATCTCCGAGCCGCCGTTGGTCGAGTCGGCGGCGATGGGGTTGCCCGTGAGGCCACCCGAGTTGGCCGAGACGACGTAGGCGAGGTTCTCGATGGCCCGTGCCCGCCGCGCAATGCTCTTGGGCGTCGGGTCGGGGCTGGACACCTCACTCGTCGAGTGGAGCAGCACCTCTGCGCCGCGCAGACCGAGGGCCCGGGACAGCTCCGGATAGAGGATCTCCTCGCTCGCGACTGCGGCCAGGGCACCGATCTCCGTGCGAGCGACGGGCAGGACGGCGTCCATTCCATAAGCGTCGAGGTAGGCGTCCCACACGTCGTAGGGGCTCGGAGAGTAGAGCGAGTGGAGCCGTCGGTAGCGCAGGACGGACTCACCCGAGGGGGACAGGACGACGCTGGCCTGGAAGTAGAGGTCGGGGAAGTGCCGGTCCGTCTCGTAGGCGTTGACCGCGAGGTAGATGCCGAGGTCCCTGGCGATCTCGCCGAGCGCCTCGTACTCCCGGCCGTCCGGGTCGATGGCGCCCTTGTCGCGCCAGCCGGGGATGGTGTCCCCCATGGGGAATCCGGTGAGCACGTACTCCGGCAACACGACGAGACGACAGTCCGGTCCGATCCAGCTCTTGGCGCCGCGCGCCAGCACGCCGATGCGGTGGATCGAGTCCATCATCGAGGCGCGGGCGTCGGGCTGGCTCATCCCGTTGACCCCCTGGGTGCGGACCTGGAGGGCGACGGCGCGGTATGCCGCTGGGGTGGGTGAGGTCACGGGTGCGGGCTCCAGCTCGGGGTGGAAGGCGTGGGATCGGCGCTGACGGACGAGCCACGCATCCGCTTGAAGTAGGACCAACTCGTCTCGTTGGGGCCGCTGGGCGAGGTGGGGGCCTCTGCATATTCGGGATGCTGAGCGAGGACCCGCTCGCGCACGGCCGCTGGCAGCTCCTCCCAGGCGTCCAGTTTCGCTCCACGGCAGTGGAAGACCATGTTGCCCGGGCGCTGGCCCATGCCCATCCACGGGAGCCATTGGGACATCCGGGTCCACGAAACGTCACAGTGGGCACTGGCCGCGGCGCTGTCGAGCAGTTCGCTGCGGTCGGCGAAGAATTGGAAGAGCTCCATCGCGACATAGGTGTCGCTCGCAGAGTTGTCCGGCCAGTCGTCCACGGGCAACGCACTCGGAGCGGCGATCGGGATGTCGAGGTTGAACGCAATGGTCCGGCCGAGGTCCGTGTAAGGAGCGTGCCAAGGACCCCATGGGTTCTGTACGCGGAATTCCTGGTTGACGGGGTCGTTCCACACGTGCAGGATCTCCACCTCCCGCTGGGTCCACGGATTGCTCCAGGTGTCGATGATCTCGCGCGTACCCGGGTCGAGGTAGAAGGCGGCTTCCCGCGTGAGCAGGTCCCAACCGCCGTCCACCTCGATGGCTCGCGCGACGTTGAAGCCGACGAAGCCGAAGAGGTGCCTCGCGCGCGAGCCGGGTTCCTGCGCATAGGCGTCGCCGGTCCACCAGACCGTGCTGGGTGTCCCGTCGGTGCTCGCCCGGGCTCGGATGAGGGCCTGAAGATTGGCTGCCGGGTCCTCAAGCTCTGGGACGGGCGGGGTCGTGGTGCGCAACTGAACTCCCTCTGACGTGCCGGGCCATCCGTTGACGGCGCGGTCATTGAGCCGTAATGTTTGGAACAGCATTCCGCCTAATGAAACAAGAGTCAAGAGGGGGTCGCACCGTGAGCGAGCACAACGCGAAGGACCGCGTGGACGTCACCGTAGTCGGGGCCGGCCTCGCCGGGCTGCAGGCAGCCGTGACGCTCCAACGCGCCGGACTGCGGGTCCGGGTCGTCGAAGCGCGCGACCGGGTCGGTGGTCGCGTCTGGTCCTTCGAAGGATCCACGGGGATCGAGGAGGGCGGCGCCATCAACATCGGCGACGCCTACGACCGGGTCCAGTCCGCTGTGGCCCGCTACGGGCTCCAGCTCGAGCCGGTGGGAGTCGATCTGCGCGCCCACGCGATTTCCTGTGGAGGAAGGACGCTCGACGCCTCGCAGTGGGCCGACGCCGACATCAACCCGCTGCCACCCGGACCGTGGCGTGCCCTGCCTCCCGCCGCCCTGGTCAGAGCAGCAGTCGCGCGGTCGAATCCGTTGACCGACTCCCGCTCATGGATGGGAGCCGATGCGCAGGCCTACGACGTGACCTTGTGCTCGTACCTCCTGCAACAGGGGCTGCCCCCCGAAGCGATGGCCCTGATCAATCGAGCCTCCACCATCCAGGACCTCGAGACAGACTCAGCCCTTGCCGTACTCCGCGCGATGCAGCGGATGGGTCGCTTCGCGGAAGGGACGAGCAATATCGTCGGGGGCAACCAACAACTGCCTGAGGCGATGGCGGCAGAGCTGGACGAACCGGTCCTGCTTCGCACCCCGGTCACTGCAGTCGTTCCTTCGAGCGACGGGGTCACCGTGTCGCTGGCCGACGGCTCCCGGCTCGACAGCGCGGCAGTGATCCTCGCCCTGCCGTTCCCGGCGCTTCGTCGGGTGGACGTCCATCCGACCTTGCTCCCGGAGCACCTCACCTCACTGATTGAGCGGCTGCCCTCGACTGCCGTGACGAAGTACCACCTCGAGGTCGACCGCCCGTTCTGGCGTGAGGATGGACTACCGGTCATGACGTGGACCGACACGGTCGCACAAAGGCTCTTCCCCTGGCGGCTGAGTGATGATGGACCTAGCGCACTTTCGGTGTGGGTCACCGGCGTCGAGGCACGCAGCCTCGATGAGCTCGACGAGGCAGAGCAGGAGCGGCTGGTCCTCGAGCGCCTCAGTGCCTACCGCCCGTCGTCGGCGAACGCCGGCGTGCGGGTGTCCCGCACGATCTCCTGGGGTCGGGACGAGTGGGCCGGGGGTGCGTGGGCCATGCCGCTCGCCGGCCAGATGGCGGCGCTCGCCGAAGCCGTCGAGGCCGACACAGGTCGTGTGCAACTCGCTGGCGAGCACCTCGCCGTCGAGGACGGCGGCATGGAGGGGGCGATGGAGTCGGGGGAGCGGGCCGCCTCGCGACTGCTGGCCCGCCGCCAAGGAGCTGCTCCGGCGGACGCCCGCTGAGCGGCATACCTGGATTCACATTCTCAACACCCAACGAAGGGAAGGAAACGCGATGATCTACCTCGTCTACCGAATGAGGCTGTCGGCCCGAGCACGTCAGGACATGAAGGTCTTCTGGGCCTGGTTGGAGGAGCGGGAGCGCTTCTTCTTCGACGACCTGCCCATGGTGAAGTCGGTCAACTGGTACTACAGCGTGGTCGGCGACGTCTACGTCATCGAGAACTGGGCCGCCTTCGAGAACGAGGCGGCCTGGGGCGAATACCGGGCCGCCCTCGGTACGCTCAAGGCCAACCCGGCTTGGGAGACCGAGCGAGTCTCCCAGGATGAGTGGTGGGACTTCCTTGACACGCGCATCGTTGGTGACACACCCGTTCCGATCGGTTTCCAGAGGACAGAAGGCGACGGGAGGAAGAATGGCGCCGAGAACAGCTGAGGGGCGGGGAGGGATCCCTCTGCGACCCGGTCATTCCGCAGAGGTGTCGAGCGCGACGGTGGCCACCGTCGAGCGCGCCGCCGACCTGCTGACCTACTTCGTCGAGGCTGACGCGCCCGACCTCGGGGTCACCGAGATCGCGGAAGGACTCGGACTGTCCAAGGCTGCGGTCCATCGCGTCCTCAGTTCGCTGCGCAGCAGTGACCTCATCGAACTGAACGAGGAGACCCACCGCTACGCGCTGGGCGTCGGCGCGATGCGTCTCGGGCTGGCCTACCTCAGGCGGATCGACATCCGCCGGATGGCGCATCCGGAACTCGTCGCGCTCTCGCGGCTGACCGGTGAAACGGCGACCTTGTCGATCCGCACCGGGATGTCCAGGGCGTACGTCGACCAGGTGACCCCGGCCCGCGAGGTGATCATGTCGGTCGGGCTGGGGGAGTCGTTCCCGCTCCACGCCGGCGGCTCGTCCAAGGCTTTTCTCGCTTTCCTACCGCATGAAGAGATCGAGGACTACCTGACTTCAGGGCCCCTCGAGGCCCTGACATCCGCGACGGTCGTCGACCCCGTCGCCCTGCGCGAGGAGCTCGACGCGATTCGCGCTCGGGGTTGGGCCCGGTCCAACGGCGAGCGCAAGGGCGGCGCAGCATCTGTGGCTGCTCCCGTCTTGAACCACCTCGGGGCGCCGATCGCAGCCGTCAGCGTCTGCGGGCCGTCGGAGCGTTTCCTGGAAGAGTTCGAGGAGTGTCGGGTTGCCCTGCTCGACGTCACGGCCCGGCTCTCCCTGCGGCTCGGCTGGCAGTCGGATGCCGCCTCCGCGGCATCTCGGCGCGTGGTCTGAGCCCATCGGCAGCAACACCCTGACGACGACGCCGATGACGCTGAGGGGCCCGGATCCAGTGGATCCGGGCCCCTCAGCCGTGGCTTTTCTGTGGTGCGCCTTAGGTCCCTACTTGGTCACCGTGATATCGGTGGTGAACCAGCCCTTGGCGTCCTTCTCCCACTTGTAGAGACGGATGCAGTCGAGCGGGTAGGACTCGTGATCCTTGTCCGGCTTGATCTGGCAGCCCGAAGCCGTCTTGTCGGCCGGGATGTCGAGGCTGCCGAAGGCCGTGGCGAGCGCCGTGCCGTCGAGCGACTTCGCCTGGTTGGCTGCGGCCGCGAAAGCGTCGATGCAGTCGGCCGCGACGGCGACGCCCTTGGGCGACTTCGCTCCGGTCTTCGGGCCGACGTTCGTCCCGAACTCCTTCTCGACCGCCGTCACGAAGGCCTGGTAGCCAGGAGTCCAACTGGCCTTGTCGCGCAGCGGGTACTGGTACTCCGGAGCGTCGAAGATGGCGCCCGACGCGAAGTCTCCGGCTGCCTCGAGGAACGAGATGTTCTGCGCCCCCGAGCCACCGATCATGAGCCCGTCGAACTTGGCCTGCTCGGCGGCAGCCATCGTCTTGGCGCCGCTGCCGCTGTTGGAGATCCAGATCGCCTGGGCGCCCTTGTCCATGAGTGACTGGACGTAGGCAACGTGGGAGGCATCGTCCGCGCGGGACTGCTCGAAGCCCACGAGGGTGACCCCGTACTTCGGTCCGAGGTCGGTCATCAGCTTGGCGTAGTCCTTGCCCGTGTCGTCGCCCTCGTAGACCAGGCCGACCTTGGTCAGGCCCTTGCTCTGGAGGTACTCGAGGTTGCGGGTGACGTCCTGGGTCGCTGAGTTCTCCATCCGGAAGCCGTAGGTCGTGTCAGCGAAGGTACCGCCGGCCACAGCGGGCTGGCAGTTGAGCTTCTTGTTGCTCTCGAAGGTTCCCTTCGCAGCGTTGTAGAAGGCCGTGATCGACGGTCCGACGACGAAGGAGACGCTCGGGTCGCCGGCCAGTTCGTTGGCGAAACCGACGGCCTTCCCCGGGTCGAGCTGCATGTCGCGCGTGACGATCTCGAGCTTCGCGCCGCCCACCCCGCCAGCCGCGTTGATCCGGTCCACGGCAACCTGCATGCCGTTCTGCTGGGAGATGCCCAGCACGGCAAAGGGGCCGGTCATGGCCGAGATGAGCCCGACCTTGACGGTCGGCTGACCGGCGCTCCAGCTGCTCCCCCCAGTGCTTCCGCCCGTGCTGCCACCCGCAGCTCCCGGCGCGGGCGTGTCTGCCTTGCCGCTGCATCCTGCAATCACCATGACGGGGATGACCGCCAGTGTGGCCCACCTTCGGTAACTCATGCGGACTCCTTGTCCAAGTTGTCTGCGTTCCAATGGTAGGAACACCGTATCAAGAATGATAGGGGTGGCGAGGCGACATGGGAACCCATTCAGCACCCCGTGATCCGATTGGGATCTTGCTTGGGAGGTTGGCGTGGGGGATGGACCTTCGGGATCAGCGCCACGACCCCGGCAGTGGGCGGGTGGATGGCTCGTACGTCGTTTCCAACGGCCCCTGGGCCCGCGTGATCAACAGTGAGCCGTGCCGCGACCGCATCGGTCCGTGAGTGGCCTCTGCTCCAGCGGGATGGGAGAGATATCCGCCGACCCCCATGAGCCCCGCTGCCGTTTCGATGCCACCTTCGAGGATGTAGTTCTCCTCGGTGAAGGCATGCCACTCAGTCATCGCGCTCGTCCAGTGCGGGAGGACCCCCAGGATCCAGAAGCCCTCGCCGGTCTCGGTGTCTTCGCGCAACGTCTTGCGGCCGCCGCCCGCGGGGAAGCCTGCTGTCTTGGGCTGCTCCCAGGGCACATCTGCTACGTGCACCGGACCGATTAGGCGGTGTCGGGGGGCGTCGGGGGCGTCCTGGGAGGCGGCAGTCAGCTGGGCGGGACCTGAGGTGAACACCAGCGC
>JBDTAU010000153.1:0-4342 GCA_039924465.1 Dermatophilaceae bacterium | reverse complement strand
ACCGTCACCGTCATCATCCTGAGCCGTCCGGAGCGGCACAACGCCGTGGATGGTCCGATGGCCGCCGAGCTCGCCGCTGCGTTCCGGCAGTTCGACGCCTCGGACGCCAAGGTCGCGGTGCTCTGCGGGGATGGACCCTCCTTCTGCGCCGGCGCAGACCTCAAGGGCATCGGCACCGACCGAGCCAACCGGATGGAGACCACGGGGGACGGGCCGATGGGGATCAGCCGGCTGCGGATCGACAAGCCGGTCATCGCAGCGATTCACGGGCACGCCGTCGCGGGCGGCCTCGAACTTGCCCTGTGGTGCGACCTTCGAGTTGCGGATGAGGAGGCGACGCTCGGGGTCTTCTGTCGCCGGTGGGGGGTCCCGTTGATTGACGGCGGGACCGTCCGGTTGCCTCGGCTCATCGGGCACAGCCGGGCGATGGACCTGATCCTCACCGGCAGGCCGGTGGGCGCCCAGGAGGCGCTCGACTTCGGTCTCGTCAACCGGGTCTGCCCGACGGGCCACGCGCGAGAGCATGCCGAGAGACTCGCCGCCGAGATCGCCCGCATGCCGCAGACCTGCCTGCGTGGGGACCGCCGCTCCACCATCGACCAGTGGGGCCATCCGGAGGAGGCGGCGATGGCGCAGGAGTTCCAGCACGGCGTGGCCTCCCTGGTCGCCGACGGGGTCCTCGGGGCCGCGCGCTTCTCGTCCGGCGCCGGGCGACACGGCTCCTTCGACGACATCTGACTCGCTGCTCATCACCGGTCAGGATGCGCTGAAAAAGGGTTCAGAACCGGACAAACTGTGCACTGTAGGGGCCAATTGTACGCTCTTGTGACTCCTGTCACGCGGGCGTAAATTGCCAAGTGTCGGGCTGCGCAAGGCGCGCCGATGACAACCGGCCAGCTTGCCGTGACGCGGATGCCACCCAATTGCCCGACGAGGCCGTTGGAGGGCCCACCTCATGTCCGGAACCCACATCACCGCCCCGGCTGGAGATCCAGCCACACCCCTACCCGCTGGCGAAGGGACCCCGCCCCCCAGATCAGCGCTTGAACTGCCCACTGCGGCATCAGCCATCGCCGATCCGGCCGCGCTCGGCCTCGGAGCCTTCGCCATGACGACGTTCGTGCTGAGCGTCGTGAATGCCGGCCTCATCGACAAGTCCGCGGAGCCTGTCGTGCTCGCGCTGGCCCTGTTTTATGGCGGCCTCGCACAACTTCTCGCCGGGATGTGGGAGTTCCGTCGCGGCAACGTCTTCGGGGCGCTCGCCTTCTCGTCCTTCGGGGCGTTCTGGCTCTCGTTCTTCTTCTACGTCACCTACATCGTCGGCGGTCTCGCGAAGGTCAACGAGGCGGGTGCCGCCACCGGGCTGTTCCTGCTCGCGTGGACGATCTTCACCGGCTACATGATGATCGCCGCCCTTCGGGTCAATGTCGCTGTCCTCGCAGTCTTCGTCTTCCTGTTCCTGACCTTCATCGCTCTGGTCATCGGGGCGTTTGGGGACAGCAGCGGGTTCAACAAGCTCGGCGGCTGGCTCGGGATCATCACGGCGGTGATCGCCTGGTACACGTCCTTCTCGATCGTGATCAACGCCACCTTCAAGAAGACCGTGCTTCCCGTCGGCCCGCTTGGCTGAGCAGGAGTGCACAACAACCCAATCCGACACCAAGGAGTTCTCATGACCACCAGTCCAGAGCTGGACGTACTGTTGCACGAAACCCGGCAGTTCCCGCCGCCGGCCGACCTGGCCGCCAACGCCAATGCCCAACCGGGCATCTACGAGAAGGCCGCGGCGGACCGCCTCGGCTTCTGGGCGGACGAGGCGAAGGACCTCACGTGGGCCAAGCCCTGGGACTCCGTCCTCGAGTGGGACCTGCCCTATGCGAAGTGGTTCGTCGGCGGGGAGCTCAACGTCGCGGTCAATTGCGTCGACCGCCACGTCGATGCCGGCCACGGAGACCGAGTCGCCTACCACTGGGTCGGCGAGCCCGAGGGCGAGTCCCGCGACATCACCTACGCCCAGCTCAAGGACATGGTCTGTCAAGCGACCAACGCCCTGATCTCGCTCGGAGTCGCCAAGGGCGACCGTGTCGCGATCTACATGCCGATGCTCCCCGAGACGGTCGTGGCGATGCTCGCCTGCGCCCGCCTCGGCGCACCACACATGGTCGTGTTCGCGGGCTACTCCTCGGAGGCGCTCAGCACCCGCATCCTCGACTGCGACGCCCGGGTCGTCATCACCGCCGACGGCAGCTTCCGCAAGGGCGCCATCAACGCGTTGAAGCCCGCCGTCGACGAGGCCCTCAAGAGCTGTCCTGACGTGCGCAACGTGCTCGTCGTGCGGCGCTCCGGCCAGGAGATCGACTGGACCGAGGGCCGGGACGTCTGGTGGCACGACGTGGTCGAGACCGCGAGCACCGAGCACGAGGCACAGCCGCACGACGCCGAGCACCCGCTCTACATCATGTACACCTCGGGCACGACCGGCCAGCCCAAGGGCGTCCTGCACACGACCGGCGGCTACCTGACCCAGTGCGCCTCGACGTGCAAGTACATCTTCGACATGAAGCCCGAGACGGACGTCTTCTGGACGGCTGCCGACATCGGGTGGGTCACCGGCCACAGCTACATCGTCTACGGCCCGCTCGCCAATGGCGTCACCTCGATGCTCTACGAGGGCGCACCGGACGGAGGCGGCAAGGACCGCTGGTGGAAGATCATCGAGAAGTATAAGGTCTCGATTCTCTACACCGCCCCGACGACGATCCGCACCCTGATGAAGTGGGGCGAGCAGTACCCGCAGCAGCACGACCTGTCGAGCCTGCGCCTGCTTGGCTCGGTCGGGGAGCCGATCAACCCGGAGGCCTGGGTCTGGTACCGCAAGTACATCGGCGGCGACAAGTGCGCAGTCGTCGACACCTGGTGGCAGACCGAGAACGGCTGCATCCTGATCACCCCGCTCCCCGGCCTGACCTCTCCGAAACCCGGTGCGGCGATGACCCCCTTCCCGGGGATCAGCGCTGACGTCGTGCGCAACGACGGCACCTCGGCAGCCGCTGGTGAAGGCGGTTTCCTCGTCGTCACCGAGCCCTGGCCGAGCATGCTGCGCGGCATCTGGGGCAACCCCGAGCGCTACCAGGAGACCTACTGGTCCCGCTTCCCCGGCGTCTACTTCAGCGGTGACGGCGCCAAGAAGGACGAGGACGGCGACATCTGGGTCCTCGGGCGCGTCGATGACGTCATGAACGTCTCCGGGCACCGAATCTCCACGACTGAGGTCGAGCATGCCCTCGTCTCCGACACGCGCGTGGCTGAGGCCGCCGTGGTCGGCGCGAGTGATGACACGACCGGTCAGGCGATCGTGGCCTTCGTCACCGTGAAGGCCTCGGTGGACACCGAGGGCGAGGCCGGCGTCCAGCTGGTCAAGGAGCTGCGCCAGTTGACTGCCGAGCGGATCGGCAAGCTGGCCCGGCCGCGCCAGATCCTGCTCACCCCGGAGTTGCCCAAGACCCGGTCCGGCAAGATCATGCGGCGCCTGCTGCTCGACGTGGCTGAGCACCGCACGCTCGGTGACGTCACCACGTTGGCGGACTCCACCGTCGTCGACATGATCGCGGAAAAGATGGAGTCCGAGGCCAAGGCCGGGCGGGACGGTGCCTGATGGCCGACCCGCAGGTGACCGCGCCCGTCGAGGTGCTGCGCCGCTGGGAGGACAGCGGCGCGTCCTGGCGGGTGATCTCCCGGGCCGGTGACCGGCTCCAGATCTCCCTGATCACCTGCACCGGCGACGAGGAGATGGACCGGCTGGACTCAGCTGATCCGGACCTCGCCGCCTACGTCGGGGGCCGCGCCCGCAGCGACGAGTGAGGCCCGCGGCTCGACGGTTTCGTCGATCGAGCGAGCGCGCAACCACCCCAGCCCCGTATGCCGCTCACGGTCCGTGCGCACGGACCGTGAGCGGCATACGGGGCTCGGTCGTTGGTCCTCAGGCGTCGTCTGCGGCGAAGACCAGGCGACCGTCGATGAAGGTCTGGAGCACTCGGGTGGACCCGATCTCCACGGGCGGACCGGCGAAGGGGTCCCGGTCGAGGACGACGAGGTCGGCCAACGCCCCCTCACGGATCGTGCCGGTGTCATCGTGCCGGTTCACGAAGGCCGACCCGGCGGTGTAGGCGGTGAGGGCGCTCGCGAGGTCGAGACGCTGCTCGGGAGGAACACGGGGTGCTCCGGCTCCCCCTCGCGGTGCGCCTCGGGACTGAGCCGGTTGACCGCGACGTGGATCGCCGAGGAAGGGCAGGGTCAGCTCGACCATCGGGGCCTCGAGCGCCGCCCAGAACGCCTGCAGGTT
>JBDTAU010000152.1:0-6812 GCA_039924465.1 Dermatophilaceae bacterium | reverse complement strand
GTGGACAAGTTGCTCACGCGCCGCCGCTGAGCCCCCCCCCCCCACCCCACACACACGAGACCATCCCGTCCTTTTCAGCCTCAAGAGAATTCCTCATCCGTGCAAACACAAGGAGTCAGCCCATGTCTTTTGTTTCTTCCGATTTCTCCCGACGTAACTTTCTGGTCTCTATCGGTGTCATTACTGCCGGGGCCGGATTGGCTGCCTGCGGTGGCGCCTCCACCTCGACCTCGACCAGCGGACCGTCCAGGACCCCGAAGACGGGCGGCACCCTGAAAATCGGCACGGCGTCCGTGTCCCCTTACCTCAACCCACTGGTTGCCACGACGGGCGCCGTAGCGTGGGTGACCGCGCCCGTCGTCGAGACCCTCTTTTTCTTCGACAGCGACATGAAGTCTGTTCCGCTGCTCGCGGCCGGTGAGCCGAAGATCTCAGCGGACGAGAAGACGTGGACGATCGCGATCCGAGATGGCATCTCCTTCTCCAACGGTGATCCGCTCACGGCTGAACACGTGGTCGCGGTGCTCAACCATGTCGCAGACCCGAAGGCCTTCAGTGACTGGACGAATTACTTCGGTCCGAGGATCACGTCGGCCAAGGCGGTGGACAAGTCCACGGTCGAGATCAGCCTGCCTGCACCGTACGGGATCATGCGTTCACACCTGAACAACCTGCCCATCATCCACAAGGACTTCCTGGAGAAGAAGGATACGACGATGGGCACGGGGCCCTTCGTGATCGGTGCCGTGACCCAGGGGGAGAAGGTCCAGCTGACGCCCAACAAGGGGTACCACGGAAAGGCCTCCGCGCTGGATGAGATCATCTTCACTGCCGTCGCGGACCCGGCCACGCGGCTGGTGAATCTGCGCGAGGGCAAGATCGACGTCATGACGGACGTTCCCCCGGACAATGTCGCGCTGCTGAAGACGGACAAGGACATCACGGTCCACATCACGCAGGCACCGATCGACGTGCTGACCTATTTCAACGCCTCGAAGCCTCCGTTCAATGACGTTCGGGCGCGTCAGGCGCTGGCGCATGCGATGGATCGTGGCGGTGTGGCCGACGTGGTCTACTCAGGGACCGCTCCTATCGGGCAGGGCCCGATCGGACCCGCAACAGAGGGTTACAACGCAGACATCAAGCTCTACGGCGATGCCCCGAACGTCGAGAAGGCGAAGGCATTGTTGACGGAGGCGGGGTTGGACTCCCTCAACTTCACCCTGACGATCAGCTCCTCCAACGCTGCGCTGAAGAACGCCGCACAGGTGCTCGTCGAGGGGTGGAAGAAGGCGGGAATCAACTGCACCCTCGACATCGTCGACGGCGGCAAGTGGGTACCGCAATGGTTGGCCGGGGAGTACGAAATGATGATGAACTCTTTCGCGAGCGGCATCGCCGGCGGGCAGAGCGCCTATACGCTTTTGAGCACCTACGTGTCGTCCAGCCCGGTGAACTATGGATACAAGAACGAGAAGGTCGACGACTTGGTACGGCGGGCGTGGGCCACGGTGGATGCCGGCGAACGAGCAAAGCTGTGCTCCCAGGCCGACCAGTTACTCGCAGAGGATGCGATTGCCTGCCCGCCGGTCTACCCCTCGTTCATCGTCGCGCAACGCAACGACATCACGACCTTGGACAAAAGCTTGATGAGTGTGGGTCGAATCAACGCAATCTCGGTCCAGGCCCTGGCCTGATCCCATGGATGCCACCGCCGCGAGCGAACCACGGATTCGGGCCGCCCGATCGTCGCCGGTCGTGGACCGAGCTGGCGAGAACCTGCTGCACGTCGAGGGTCTGAACGTCAGCTACCGGACACGACGGGGGTCACTGCCAGCGGTCCGAGACGTCTCGTTCAGCCTGGCCAGAGGCGAGGTACTCGGGCTGGTCGGCGAGTCGGGGTCGGGCAAGAGCACCGTGCTGACGGCTCTGATGAGGATGCTCCCCAAGGACACCACGCTCGCGGCGGACAGGCTCGACTTTGATGGTCAAGACCTCCAAGGGATAAGTGAGCAGCAGATGAGGCGACTGCGAGGTCGCCGGATCGGGCTGGTCCCGCAGCGTCCGATGACATCGCTGTCACCGGTCACGCCGGTGCGCCGCCAATTGCGTCGCCTCACCGGTTCCGCCATCGATGATCAGCGTCTGGACGAGTTGTTGGCGAGCGTTGGACTGAGGGGGTTGCACTCCCGACTGTCCGATTATCCCTTTCAGTTCTCCGGTGGGCAGCTCCAGCGGATGCTCATAGCTGTGGCGGTGCTATCTCATGAGCCTGAGCTCGTGCTGGCCGACGAGCCGACCACGACACTCGACGCCACGGTGCAGGCGCAGATCCTCAGTCTGCTGCTTGACCTCCGTGACCGGCTCAACAACTCGATGATCTTCGTCAGCCACGATTTGGCGGTCATCTCGCAGGTCTGCGATCGCGTCGGAGTGATGTACGGCGGCCACCTGGTCGAGCTGGCGCCGACCGCGGAACTGTTCAACAACCCCCAGCATCCCTACACGATTGCACTTCTCCAAGCCATGCCTGCAAGCCATCAGCGCGGCGAGCGCCTTCGTGCCATCGAAGGGACGGTCAGCGGATCACATCTCCTGCCAGGCTGTCCGTTTGCGCCCCGGTGCCCCCGTGCCGACTCGGTGTGCGTGACCACGATGCCAGAGCCGGAGCTGATCGGTGGGTCGATCGTTCGCTGCTTCCATCCCGGAGGGACCCCATGACCATCTGGACCACGAGTCAAGGTCCGGCGATGGTCGAACTCGCTGGCCTCGTCAAACTCTTCCCGCTCAAGAGCAAGGCGGGGATCGGTCGCCGGAAGCGGCCCGAGGAAGCACGAGTCGTGCACGCCGTGGACGGCATCAGTGCCCAACTCGCGCACGGGGACTCCTTGGCCATCGTCGGCGAGTCCGGCTGTGGCAAGTCGACCGTGGCCAAGATGGTCGTCGGCCTTCAGGAACCGACAGCAGGGTCCATACGAGTCGGCGGGCACAAGGTGGTCTCGGTCAGAGAAAAGAACCTCGCAGCGCGCCGCCGTGTCCAGCTGATCTCACAGAGCCCATGGTCGGCACTCAACCGATCCAAGACCGTGCGCCACATCGTGACGCAACCGCTGCAGGTGCACGGCCTCGCCCGGGACAAGGGGGCCCGCGACCGTCGCGCCGCCGAACTGATGGAGATCGTCGGGCTGTCGGCAGACTACTTGGATCGCCGACCGGGTGAGATCAGCGGTGGCGAGTTGCAGCGAGTCACCATCGCGCGGGCCTTGGCCGGCGAACCCGAGGTGCTGGTGCTCGATGAACCAACGGCCAGCCTCGACGTGAGCGTCAAAGCCATCGTCGTCAACCTGCTCGCCGACCTGCGCAGTGAGCTCGGTCTGACCTACGTGCTCATCACTCATGAGCTGGACATCGCTCGCCACCTCGCGGACTACGTCGCCGTCATGTACCTGGGCGAGTTCGTCGAACTGGGACCCATCGAGGAAGTGTTTGCGCACCCGGAGCATCCGTACACTCGCTCCCTGCTGGCGGCGGCCCCGTCGCTGGGTACCATCGGGCAACCTCCCGAGGTGCTGCTGAAGGGCGAGGTCCCGTCGGCCGTGGACGTGCCGTCGGGCTGCCGCTTCCACACCAGGTGCCCGTTTGCGACCCCGCAGTGCACAATCGAGGAACCGCAGCTGGAGAACCGACCCGGCAACCGCGAGGTCGCATGCCTTCGGGTGGACGAGATCGCGGCCGAACTTCAGGCCTGAAGATGCCGTGATGCTGGTGATCACCGTGTGGGCCGCGACCGATTGAGGCCCGGAACCCTCAGGCCTCAATCGCTTCGTCCGTCGCCGTCAGCTTGGCCAACGCGACTTGTCCGCGAGGTAGACCCCCGCGTCATGGAGGCTCTCGGGCTGGTAGCTGGTGAACAAGTTCGGTGGGTAGCGACTGGTGTAGCCGTCGAATACATCGCGGAACAGTTCCCAATGAATGTCCGGTTGTAGGTGCGTCGCACGGAACTCCGCGATAGGGATGCGAGCTGTCACCAGCGTCTCGAACTTGCCCTCAGCCTTGGCGATTGCGCGGCCGTCAGGTCCGTAGATTGCCGTGCCGCCAGCGCCGGTGTCCTGGAAGAACGGGCCATCGGACAGCAGGAGAGAGTTATTGGCGACGGCACAGTAGACCTTGTTGTACATAGCCGTCGCCACCACGTCAGCCTCGGCGAAGCTGCCACTGGCCGTGCGCAGGATTATCTCCGCCCCCTTGATCGCCAGTGCCCTCATCAGCTCCGGTTCATGCTGGGTCGAGGTCATGGTGATGTTCCCCAGTGGAGTCTGCTCCACGGGAAGCACGGCGCCGGGGCCGTACCGTTCGACGTACTCGTCGAGTACGTCGTAAATCGTGGTGGTGAAGAGCTCGAAACCGGGGAACATGCCCTTGACGTTGCGCGCTTTCCAATGGCTCGCCACCACCTCTCCAGCCGGGCCGACCATGGTGGTCAGGCTGAGGACGTGGCCCGGCCAGGAGGCGTCACGAACGTAGGCGCCAAAGACGATGTAGGCGCCGTACTCCTTGGCCTTCGCTGCGATCGCGTCCACCTCGGGACCGGGAATCTCGATGCAGCGGCGTTCCGATTCGGCGCGCGTCCAGGTGTCCCATCCACTGATCGGGAACTCATGGAACAGCAACACATCGGGGCCGGCACCGTAGTGAAAGGCGTTGTCGATGAGGTGCAGCATGTGGGCGAGGTTGGCGGACTGTTCGGAGTCATCAGCAGCGGGATGGACGCGCGACTGCACGACCCCGAGCGTCCATCGGTCCTTGGCGAGTGGGGCTGCGGCGTAATGTCCGGGCGCGGGCCGGTCGTTCATGGTTGCCTCCGTGTGGTTGGTCGGGGTTGCTTCAACGGTCAGGGCATCTTTCGCACGATGGTCCAGCTCTCTTCGTTCGGCTTGGTGAACGCAGTGGCGGCCGGGGTGGAGTCTGCCTTGTGGGCGGCAACATCGTGGCTCACGGCGTGGGACAGATCGTCGTACTGGTCGAGCCTGGGGCCGCAGTGGCCTTGGCGCCGCCAGTTGTGGAGCGTGGACCAGAGCATCGAGCTTGCCGGCACGTTCTGGCGCGTCGGAACGGGAGCCTGGTGCTTACGGGGGGCTGCCGTAGACGTGCGCGCTCCGCGGCCTTGGCCGCTCACGCCCATTGACGGCACGAGGTTTTCTGACTAGTTTTTTGAAACCGTATTCCAACCATTGGAATCTAGTCAAGGGACTGGAGCGCCGCAGCGCGTCGGTGATCGGGTCTTGTCGTTCGACGGGCCCTGAGGCACCGAGGAAGCGGGCCGTCCGCACTGGTCAGGCGGCCACGATGCGGAGCCACCGACGAGAGGGTGAACGTATGCAGGACCTCGTGACCTTGCCTGCCGTCCAGCTGACCGAAATGCTGCGACGCAAGGAGATCTCCAGCACGGAACTCACGGACGCCTACCTCTCGTGGAACGAGCATCAGGCTGAACGACTGAACGCCGTCGTTGCGATCGACGCCGAGCAGGCCCGCGCGTCGGCGCGGAGGGCGGATGACCGGCTCGTCGCAGACGGTCCAGTTGGCCCACTCCACGGGCTCCCGATCACGATCAAAGACTCGTGGGATGCCGCTGGATTAGTGAGCACGGGTGGTGACCCCGCCTTCGCCGAGAACGTCCCTTCAGGCGATGCACCGGTGGTGGCTCGGTTGCGCGAGGCCGGAGCCGTTGTCTTCGGCAAGACCAACGTGCCTTTTCGCAGTCAGGACGGCCAGACCTACAACGAGGTGTACGGCACCACCCACAATCCATGGGACCTGGATCGGACACCGGGTGGGTCGTCCGGAGGTGCCGCAGCGGCACTGTCCGCCGGCCTCACGGGCCTGGACGTCGGTGGTGACGTGGCCGGTTCGATCCGAATGCCTGCCTCCTTCTGCGGCATCCACGGTCTACGCACGAGTTCAGGAGTGCTGCCGGCGGGGGGGTCGGTGGGCAAGATCGATGGCCTGGAGTCTGCTATGGCGGTCCCCGGACCGATGGGCCGAACCGCTGCAGACCTCACTCTCGGGTGGTCGGTGCTTGCCGACGTGGCTGGAACGTCGAACGTGCCGTGGCGGGTCCACCTCCCCGAGTCCGAAACGACGGACCTCTCCCAGATTCGCGCTGTGCTATGGATCGAGCCGCCGTGGTACGAGACCGACGACTCGGTGGTCTCGGTGCTGCGCAAGGCGGCATCTGGCCTCGCCGAAGCGGGTCTCAAGATCGAGCCGGGTCATCCTGACATCGACCCCTCGGAGGCGATTTACCTCTTCCGGCTCATGTTCATCTCGGCTGCGGCCGGTGCGATTCCGAGCCAGGTTACTGCTCAGATGCGCGCGCAGGCCTCATCGTTCGCAGCCGATGACTGGGCACCAGAGGCGGCAGCGGCCCGTGCGCTGTCAGCCGGGCACGGCGAATGGCTGCGTTGGAATGTTGACCGAATGCGAATCAGGGCCGCGTTCGATCGTCTATTCGAGAACGCCGACGTCCTCCTGTGTCCGACCTCGGTGGTGCCCGCGTTTCCCCACGACCACTCACAACCGGCCGATGCTCGCTCATACCGGATGAACGGCCGCGATGTCTCCTACAACACGATGATCGAATGGAGCGGGCTTGCAGCCCTGACTCACCTACCGGCGGTCGTCGTTCCTGCGGGCAGGACGAAGGGCGGTCTGCCCGTGGGGCTGCAGGTCATCGGACCGCACCTTTCGGACAGGTCACTCCTGAGATTCGCAGAGTTGGCCGAGCCGGTGCTCGGCGGGTACGTAGCCCC
>JBDTAU010000151.1:0-3699 GCA_039924465.1 Dermatophilaceae bacterium | reverse complement strand
ATCGAGCGCCTGCGATCGATGATCTATGCCTACCCGACGTTCCACCGCGGGATCGAGCACGCCATCGGCCACCTCGAGTGACGCGCCACCTCGACCGATAGCGTGTCCCGCATGGCCCAGCGACTTCTCGCCCTCGACCTCGACGGCACCACCCTCAGCCACATGGGGGAACTGGCTCCAGCCGTCCGAGATGCGCTGCGCGAGCTCCCCGATGCCGTCGAGATCGTGATCGCCACCGGCCGCTCGATCATTGCTACGACCCCGATCCTCGAGCAGCTGGGGCTGGCGCACGGCTACGCGGTGTGTGCCAACGGCGCCCTGACGCTTGAGCTAGACCCCGCGTTCGAGGGCGGCTACCGGGTCATCGACCAAGTCACCTTCGACCCGAAGACCGTCATCGAGAAGATGCGGTTGGCGCTGCCGGAAGCCCGGATCGCCGTCGAGGAGCCGGGCGTCGGCTTCAAGGTCTCGCGGCACTTCCCCGAGGGCGAGCTCATGGGTGCCTCTCGTGAGGTGTCCTGGGAGGAGCTGGTCGAGCACCCGGTCACCCGCGTCACCCTCCGCCAGCCCGAGGCCACCGCTGAGGAGTTCATGGAGATGGTGGAGCGGGCCGGCCTGCACGGCGTCTCCTACGCCGTCGGGTGGTCGGCCTGGCTCGACATCAACCCCGAGGGCGTCTCCAAGGGCTCGGCCCTCGAGCTCGTCCGCCGCCGCGTGGGGGTCGAGCCGATCCACACCGTCGCGATCGGGGACCAGCGCAACGACCTCGAGATGCTCTACTGGGCCGCCTGGGGCGTGGCCATGGGCAACGCTCCCGACGAGGTCAAGGCCATCGCGGACGAGGTCACTCTCGACGTCGACGAGGACGGGCTCGTCCCCATCGTGGAGGCTCTCGCGGAGTCGGTCCGGGCGGGTCGTCCGTTCCGGGAGGGGGTCCCCTCGCAGGCCACCGCCCGACTGACGACGTAGGCGGGGTCCAGCCAGCTCAGCGGCATACGGAAGGAGGTGAGCTCGTGCCGATCGTCTACATCCACGGTGTCGCCATCCGCGACGAGGACGAGGTGCTCGCCAGGGCCACCAAGCGCTTCGGCGAGGTGTCCTGGGACATCATCCGGGACCACCTGCGCGAGGCCATCGCCCCGGTGATCTCGCCCGACCCCGTCGGAGTGCCGATCATGCGGATCTACTGGGGCGACCTCGGTGCCCAGTTCGCCTGGGAGGGAAGATCGCTCGTCTCCCGGTCCGCGGAGGTGGAGCTCGCTGGCGCCGCTGCACTCGACGACCCCGACGTGGAGACGGAGGATGAGCCCGCGCCGACCCTGCGTGAGCGCGGCATCCGTCGGGTGCGCACCACCGCCACCGCGATACGCCGTCCGGTCGAGCAGTTCCTGCCCACCTTCATCGGCGACGTGCTGACCTACGTCGCGCGTCGCGGCACGGCGCAGGCCCCGGGACCGATCCCGCAACGGGTCCTCGAGGGGCTCGAGGTGGCCGCCTTCGCGGCGGAGTCACGGGGTGAGCCGCTCATCGTGCTGACCCACAGCATGGGCGGCCAGATCCTCTATGACGCGGTCACCCACTTCCTGCCGAGAATCCCGCGCTATCAGGGGATCCGCGTCGACTTCTGGTGTGCTGCGGCCTCGCAGGTCGGCTACTTCGAGGAACTGGGGCTCTTCCTGGCCAGCGACCCTGCCTACTCGGCGGCCACCGGTCGTCAGGTCCCCAAGCCTCCGGCCGATCACCTCGGCGGTTGGTGGAACGTCTGGGACCACGCCGACCTGCTGAGCTACCGCGCCGACGGCATCTTCGAGGGCTTGGACGACACGCCCTTCTTCGCGGCAGGGACCCTCGCCACCGACCACAACAAGTATCTCGGCAACCCCGCGTTCTACAGCGCGTTCGCGGAGCGGGTCCGGGCCAGCCTCGAGTCGCCCGACAACGCCACCTGATCACCGGGGGCCAAGGAACCGAATCCCGTCATCGCGGGGGTGTATCGGCGCTACCGTCTGATCACCTGAAATGACACGGATCACCATCAGTGGGAGCCGCCATGTTGGTCACGCACGGAAGTTGCCCGGGATACGGTCTCGAGCCGTTCGCCTCGCTGGTCGGTGACTACCCGGGTGACGAGGTCTATCCGATTGATGACTTCCGCGTCGAGTGGGGGCCGATCTTCCACCGGGGCCGACTCGATGGCTCGGCACGACTGCTCGTCCTCGGCCAGGACCCGGCCGCCCACGAGGCGATCAGTCGGCGGATCCTCGTGGGGGTGGCCGGCCAGCGCGTCCAGGGACTGCTGGCGAAGGTCGGAATCACATCCAGCTACGCCATGGTCAACACCTACGTGTACAGCGTGTTCGGCCAAGGTGGCGGCAACCGGCACATCAAGAGCGACGCCATCGCGCTCTACCGCAACCGCTGGCTCGACGCGCTTCTCGTCGGCACCCGGGTGAGCGCCGTCATCACGTTCGGAACGTTGGCCCGGCGGGCTTATTCCGCCTGGGCCGCCACGCAGCCTGGGATCGCTACAGCGATCCATCGCGCTGTCCTGACGCATCCCACCTATCCGGAGAGTGCGGGTGGGACCGGCTCGGTGGTGGGGACACGGACCGCCCAGCTGCTCGCGCAGTGGAACGCCGCGTTGCCGGGCCTCGTCGCGAGCGTGACTCCTGATCCGCCTGACCCCGATGAGCCGGCTGGCCACATGGACATCGGCACGCCGTATGCCGCGTCCTGGCGGCCGGGTGACCTGGTGGCCATCCCGGAGGCGGACCTTCCCGCCGGTGTCCCGGGCTGGTGGCGCGACGTCGAACCCTGGGCCAGTCGCGTCGGTGCTAATGCCCAGACCAAGCGCGCCACCATCACGGTGGCCGTCCCGGAGGGAGCCCGGACATGGCCGACGCTGTGAAGCGACACACTGGCGAAGGCGGGGCGGACGCCTTCGAAGCGGCCTACCGTCGAGGTGTCACTGAGGCGCTGCCCCCGCCGCGCAGCCGATCCCGGGCGCTACCGCCGGAGCCCTTCGCGCTGCACGGAGCCGTCATCACCCCGGACGGGGCGTGGTCGCGCGGTTACGTCACGGTGGCGGATGGCATCATCGACGCCGTCTCCACGCGCAAGCCGGGCTCGGTCAAGGTCCTGAAGACCGATGGGGTCATCCTCCCCGGCCTGCTCGACCTGCACGGTCACCCGGAGTTCAACGTCTTCGCCGCGTGGGAACCGCCCACGCAGTATGCCAATCGCTATGCCTGGCGGCGCTCCAAGCCCTACCAGCAGTTGGTCCGCGGCCCGCAGAACGACCTGCTCTCGGGGCTGCCGGCGCGCACCCAGACCCGCTATGCCGAGGTCCGGGCCCTCGTCGGAGGCGTCACCGGCATCCAGGGGGCCTCGTCCGCGAGCACGGCCTCGTCCGAGCCGCTCGTGCGCAACATCGACCAGTGGGCGTTCGGTGCGCACCGCGCGCGGTCGCTCATCGACCTGCCGACCGGCAACTTCGGCAAGGAGTCGTTCGACCGGATCATGGCGCACATCGCGGCCGGGAACGTCTCGGCCTTCTATCTGCACCTCTCGGAGGGCAAGCGGGGCGATCCCGTCAGCACCAAGGAGTTCCAGCACTTCCTCGACCTCGGGGCCGCAACTCCGTCGACCAACATCATCCACGGCACCGCTCTCACCGCCGACGACCTGCACACGGTGGCC
>JBDTAU010000150.1:0-12819 GCA_039924465.1 Dermatophilaceae bacterium | reverse complement strand
AGCAGGAACTTGTTGTACTGGAAGGCGCCGATGGACTGGCCGAAGGCCTTGCGGTCCTTGGCGTACTGGATGGTCTCCTCGAGGACGGCCTTGGCGTGAGCCACGTTGTTGACCGCCGAGCCGACCCGCTCCTGCGGGAGCCGCTGCATCATCGAGATGAAGCCCAACCCCTCGGGGCCGAGACGGTTCTCATCGGGCACCCGGACGTCGTCGAAGAAGAGCTCGGCCGTGTCCGACTCGGGCATGCCGACCTTGTCGAGCTTGCGCCCGTTGGCGAAGCCCTCCATGTCGCGCTCCACCATGAAGAGCGTGATGCCCTTGGCGCCCTTGGACGCGTCGGTCCGGGCGGCGACGATGACCAGGTCGGCCTGGTAGCCGTTGGTGATGAAGGTCTTGGACCCGTTGAGGACCCACCCGTCACCGTCGCGGACGGCGGTCGTCTTGAGGGCTGCGAGGTCTGACCCGCCCGACGGCTCGGTCATGCCGATGGCGATGATCAGGTCCCCGCTGGCGATGCCGGGCAGCCACCGCTGCTTCTGCTCCTCGGTGCCGAGGTCGACGATGTAGGGCGGGCAGACGTCGGCATGGATCCCGAAGCAGGAGCTGATGGCCGCGCTGAAGCCGGCCCACTCCTCGCACAGCACGGCGTTGAAGCGGTAGTCCTGCACGCCGGCGCCGCCGTACTCCTCGGGGATGTCGAAGCCGAAGAAGCCCTGCTTGCCGGCCTCCTTCCACAGGTCGCGCTCGATCGACTTGACCTCGATCATCTGCTCGGCGCGGGGCTTCAGGGTCCGTTCGACGAACTCCCGGGCCGAGGCGCGCAACGCCTCGTGGTCCTCGTCGTAGATGTGGCGGGGCATGACATTGACCTCCAGAAAAAGGGTTACTAAGCGCTTGCTTAGTGTCCCGTCCCTACGTCATGCTGTCAATGTGACGCAGTCCACCCGCAGTTCCCCGCCCAGACCGGCCGGCGACCTCCCGGAGTCAGTCCACGACCCGTCAACGGCCGAGCGACTCCTGCAAGCCGCCGCGGCCGCCTTCGCCGACCGGGGATTCCACGCCACGACGACCCGGGACATCGCCTCGCGGGCCGGCCTGAGCCCCGCCGGGGTCTACGTGCACTTCGGCTCCAAGGAGGAGCTCCTGTTCAACCTCAGCCGGGCGGGCCATGAGAGCGCGGTGGCACTGCTCCGCTCCGCGGTCAACCAGGCCGGGGCCTCCCCGACCGACCAGCTGTGGGCCATCATGCATCGCTTCACCGAGTGGCACGTGGAGCAGTACCAGGTCGCCCGGGTCGTGCAGTACGAGCACCACCACCTGACTGCCCCCCACCACGCCGAGGTGCTCGCCCTGCGCAAGGACCTCGACGCGATCGTGCGCGCCACCCTCGAGGCAGGAGTCGCCACCGGCGAGTTCGCCATCGACGACGTCGGCCACACGGCGCTCGCCCTGCTGTCCATCGTGGTGGACGTCTCACGCTGGTACTCCCCCACGATCCGGCGCACTCCCGACGAGATCGGGACGACCAACGCCGGGCTCGCCCTCCGGCTGGTGGGCGTGCGGCAGTGAGCCGCGGGCACACCGTCCTGCAGATCCCGGTCCCCGAGCTCGAACCCTTCGTCCTGGCGCGACATCAGCACTACGACCCCGACTTCGTCTCGGCAGACCCCCGCTTCGTGCATGCCCACATCACTGCCTTGGGACCGTTCCTGGAGCCCTGTCTCATCGACGCGGCGGCTTGTTCCGTCATCGCCCAGATCGCCTCTGCCACAATGGAGTTCGACTTCACCCTCGAGGAGATCGATACCTTCCCCAACGGGATCATCCACCTCGTCCCACAACCGGAGGAGCCCCTCCGCCAGCTCACGGCTGCCCTCGTCGCGGCGTTCCCGACCTGCCCGCCGTATGCCGCTCAGTTCCCGAACGTCCGCCCGCACCTCACGCTCGACGCCCTCTCGCCCGCAGTCTCGGTGCCCTCCACCCGGCAGCTCCTGGGGCCCTTGGTCCCGGCTCGGTGCCGGGCGACCCGGCTCGACCTCACCTGGTGGGGCAACAACACGTGCCGGGTGCTCGACTCCTGGCCGCTCGGCCCACTCAACCCGCGGTGAGACCCTCCACCTGACGCACGAGGTCGGCAACCAGTGGATACGCCGCCGGGTCCCTCTGGTTGGCCATGCCCAGGATCGCGTCCTCGATGCCGGCCTCGGCCAGGGCGCCGAGTTTGTCAACGGCGGCCGCCACCGTCATGGTCTTCTCTCCAGACGGGGCCACCGCTCCGGAGTCCGACAGGGCGATCCGACTCAAGACCGTGGGGGTGATCTCTGCGTAGGGGCGGCCCACGTCGGCGCAGTGGGACCGCAATACCTCCAGCTTGGCGCGCACCTTGCTGGGACCGACGTCAAACAGGTTGCAGGCGTCCGCGTACTGCGCCACGAGTCGCAGGGTCTTCTTCTCCCCCATGCCGCCGACGAGGATCGGCGGGTGTGGTGATCGGATGGCCTGCGGGCTGTTGAGCGGCCGATCGAGCGCGTAGTGCTTTCCGTGGAAGGGCGTCTCGTCCCCGGACCACATCTGCAGGCAGATCTGCAGCGTCTCCTCGAGCCGCTCGAACCGCTCCTTGACCGGTGGGAACGCCACTCCGAGAGCTCGGTGCTCCTCCTCGTTCCATCCCGCGCCGATCCCGAGCCAGGCCCGACCGCCCGACACGACATCGAGCGTCGTGACGATCTTCGCGAGGATCCCCGGGTGGCGGTAGGTCACCCCGGTGACCAACGTGCCGAGGTCGATCGTCGAGGTCTGACCCGCGGCGAAGGCCAGCGCCGTGTAGCCCTCGAGCATCTCGTCCTCAGGTGGACCGGCTGGTTTGATCTGGAAGAAGTGGTCCATCACCCACAGGCTGGTCATCCCTGCAGCCTCGGCATCACGCGCGATGCGGGCGAAGGTCGGACCGATCGAGGCCGGCGCATCCGGCCAGCTGAAGTGGGAGACCTGCAGACCGAGTCGCATCCTCCGATCTTGGTGGACGATCTAGTTCGGTGTCGAGAGGGTGACGGGACCCGATCCGTGCACCGGCTCCCGGACGGCCACGGTCAGGATCGGGAGGAAGTACTGCACGAGGGGCCCGATGAAGGTGGCGTAGAGCACCGTGCCGAGTCCGACCGGACCGCCGAGGAGCCACCCCACCCCGAGCACGGCAACCTCGATGAGGGTGCGGACGAGACGGATGCTGACCCCGGTGCGGAAGGCGAAGCCGGTCATCAGCCCATCTCGTGGTCCGGGCCCGAGCTGGCTCCCGATGTAGAGACCCCCGGCGATCCCGTTGAGGACGATGCCGGCCACGAGGAGTGCCAGGCGCGCCCCCAGGGCATCGGGCGATCCGAGCAGGGCGAGGCCGGCATCTGCCGCGAGCCCGATGATCACGACATTGGCGATCGTCCCGAGCCCGGGCCACTGCCGCAGCGGCCACCAGAGCAGGAGCACGAGGGCCCCGACGACGATCGTCACCTGCCCGAAACTGAGCGACACCCGCCCGGCGATACCGGCGTGGAACACATCCCACGGGTTGAGCCCGAGGGTCGAGCGGATCATCATCGCCATGGACAGCCCATAGAGGATGAGCCCGACCAGGAGTTGCACGAGCCGGCGCGGCATCCGCCCGGCCCGGAGCTGCTCCCGCGGGCTGAGGTTGAGCAGTGGCACACGTCGACGCATAGGGCCCATCATGCCGTGGGCATCCTCAGCCTCATCTCGGACGGCCAACAGCTCAGACGTGTCGCGGAGCCCGGTAGCGCACGGTGATCATGTAAGCGGTGTAGCCCAGCAGGCCGACGAGGTAGACGGCGATGATGACCCAGAACCACGGCCCGAGGGCCGGGTGCGGCCGGTGCGCCTGCGACATGGTGATCACCCCGTCCACGATGACCAGAAGCAGGGTCGCGGCGCCGAGAGTGTGCAGATCACCGACAACCCGACGGTTGAGCTCTGCATGCCGCCCGGGGGTGGCCAGCCACCATTCCTTGTCCGGGGCCGGGAGGTTCAGCAGCGACTCGGGGATCCGGGGGATCACGATGATCAGCACCCAGAACAGCAGCGCGAGCCCGCCGAGGATCGCCCCCATCGTGACGACGGCCTCGGTCCGTGTCCCCCACTGGTCAACCTGTCCGGAGCCACTGAAGTGCATGGGCACCCGGTCAGGCAGGACGAACCAGGCGACCACCGTCACGACCAGGCCGGTCAGCACGCTGAGCCAGAAGGCGGCGCGCGCCATCAGCACCCCCCGGAGGCCGGCTTGCGAGGGAAGCGTCGGTAGCGGATGCGGAGCATCAAGACAATCTAGCCAACGCTGATGTCAGCAAAGACTCTGGCGGGTGGCAAGGCCATCACTACGGCGTCAGTGAGACCCGCCTCGCCGACCGGCACGGTTAGATGGCACATCATGGCGTCAACAACTCCCAGCCCTGATCGGCTGTCCGGTCTCGTCGGCGCGGTTGCACGGCTCGACGAGGACCGTGCTGCCCTCCGTGCCCGCGCCGCGCAGTTGGACGATGACCTGGCCGCCCTCATCGCGGCATCGCGGGACTCCAATGCCGATGACGAACACGACCCGGAGGGCCAGACGATCGCATACGAGCGCGCCCAACTGTCGGCGATGGCCAGTCAGGCGTGGGATCACGTGCGGGAGATCGACGCTGCGATCGAACGCGTGGCGGCCGGAACGTACGGGGTCTGCGAGGTTTGCCATCGATCGATCGATGCGGCACGACTGGGAGCGAGACCAACTGCGCGGACCTGCGTTCACCACGTCCCTGACCATCGCGGCACCACCTCGTGACTGCCTCATCGCGCCGGTCGTAGCAGACGATCAGACATCAGCGGCAGTAGCATTTGGTCACCGCCGGAGTCGGGGGCGCTACCTGATCGGGTCCCACGGCGATGCCAGCGAATGGCGCGACGGTGTCGCACACGTCGGGCAGGACAAGGCGTCATTCGAAACGCCCAGCTGGGTCTACGGCATTGACCACAGTGTCGCCTGGATCGATGCGGTCGGCGCCCCTCACCAAGGGGGATGGCCTGAGTGTCTCGACGCCCCGGCTGGCACCACCATTCCCGAAGTCCGGTTCGCGACGGTAGACGAGGAGGTCGACGGGCTGCAATCGCGCCCGGTCGTGCTGGTCGACTGCCGCAAGCCGTGACCCCTGTTCTAGCGTTCCTGGCCTCTCTGCACGACGGGTCTGCGGCGGGCAGTGCTCAACAGTCACCTGCTCCGGCTAGCTGCCTGCATGTTCGACACGCTCGTCCGAGCTCGACACCACCACCGATGACGAGGCCGTTGCGTCGGGCGTCGTGCTCGGCTGTTCTGCTGCCGGTGCCGTGCACCCGCTAGGAACCCGCGCTCAGTCGCGGGTCAGCTTCCGATAGGTGACCCGGTGGGGCCGCGCGGCATCGGGGCCGAGCCGCTCGACCTTGTTGGCCTCGTAGGACTCGAAGTTGCCCTCGAACCAGTACCAGTTCGCCGGGTCCTCTTCGGTGCCCTCATAGGCGAGGATGTGGGTCGCGACACGATCGAGGAACCACCGGTCGTGCGAGATGACGACGGCGCAGCCCGGGAACTCCAGGAGCGCGTTCTCGAGTGACCCGAGGGTCTCGACGTCGAGGTCGTTGGTCGGCTCATCGAGCAGGAGTAGGTTGCCGCCCTGCTTGAGAGTGAGCGCGAGGTTGAGCCGGTTGCGCTCACCGCCCGAGAGCACCCCGGCCGGCTTCTGCTGATCCGGTCCCTTGAAGCCGAACTGCGAGACGTAGGCCCGCGACGGGATCTCCACGTTGCCGACCTTGATGTAGTCGAGCCCGTCGGAGACGATCTCCCAGAGGTTCTTCTTGGGGTCGAGACCCTCACGGCCCTGGTCGACGTAGGAGGTCTTGACGGTTTCCCCGACCTTGACTTCGCCGGAGTCCGGCTCCTCGAAGCCCACGATGGTCTTGAACAGGGTCGTCTTGCCGACACCGTTGGGGCCGATCACCCCGACGATGCCGTTGCGTGGGAGTGTGAAGGACAGGTTGTCGATCAGGATGCGTTCCCCGAAGCCCTTGCGGAGCGACTTGACCTCGATGACGGTCGATCCGAGACGCGGGCCCGGCGGGATCGTGATCTCGTCGAAGTCGAGTTTGCGGGTGCGCTCGGCCTCTGCGGCCATCTCCTCGTAGCGAGCCAGTCGGGACTTGCTCTTGGTCTGACGGCCCTTCGCACTGCTGCGCACCCACTCGAGCTCTTCCTTGAGGCGCTTCTGCAGCTTCTGGTCCTTCTTGCCCTGCACGGTGAGCCGCTCGGACTTCTTCTCCAAGTAGGTGGAGTAGTTGCCCTCGTAGGGATAGAGCCGTCCCCGGTCGACCTCGGCGATCCACTCGGCGACGTGATCGAGGAAGTAGCGGTCGTGGGTGACCGCGATGACGGCGCCCGGGTAGGAGGCCAGGTGCTGCTCGAGCCAGAGCACCGACTCGGCGTCGAGGTGGTTGGTGGGCTCGTCGAGGAGCAACAGGTCCGGCTTCTGCAGGAGCAACTTGCACAAGGCGACCCGGCGTCGCTCACCACCGGAAAGGTGACTCACCGGGGAGTCCGGGGGCGGGCACCGCAGTGCGTCCATGGCCTGCTCGAGTTGGCTGTCGAGGTCCCACGCGTCGGCGTGGTCGATCTCCTCCTGCAACTGACCCATCTCCGCGAGCAACGCGTCGTAGTCGGCATCGGGGTTGGCCATCTCTTCGGAGATCTCGTTGTAGCGGTCGAGCTTGGCCTTGATCTCACCAGCCCCCTCCTCGACGTTGCCCAGGACGGTCTTGTCCTCGTTGAGGGGTGGCTCCTGCAGGAGGATCCCGACCGATGCACCCGGCGCAAGTCGGGCCTCACCGTTGGACGGCTGGTCAAGGCCGGCCATGATCTTGAGGATCGTCGACTTGCCAGCGCCGTTGGGGCCGAGCATGCCGATCTTGGCCCCCGGGAAGAACGACATCGATACGTTGTCGAGGATGACCTTCTCGTTGTGGGCCTTGCGGGCATTGGTCATGGTGTAGATGTACTCGGCCATGCCTCGAAGGTTATCTGTCAGCACCCTTGCAACCGAATCGGCCCGGCTGGCACCCCGTTGGTGTCCGGATGCGCGCGGAGCCAGAGACTCGGCGCGCACCCGGACCGCTCAGGCGGACCGTTGCACGACCTCGTAGTCGTCAGACTCCGGGTCGCCCAGTCCCAGGGCGGGGTCCTCGACGTTCTCCGCATCGGGCTCGTGGACTGGAGCGTCGTGAATCACGCCGTCCTCATCGACGTTGTCAGGTCGCTCCTCCGACTCGCCGCCCCGACCGTCGAGGGCCGCGACCGCCCTGCGCACTGCGGGGTCGTTGGTGCGTTCGTAGCCCAGGGCTGCGGCCCGACTGACCCGCTCAAAGGCGGCCCGGCCCCAGGACAAGTCGTGTCCGATGTGGCGCGCATCGATCTCCGCCGTCGTGCCCGATCGGCCGTCTGCCGACCACTGCCGGATGGTGAGCGTCCCCTCGACGATCACGGGTTGTCCCTTGCGCAGGGCCGACGCCACGTTGGCAGCGAGCGGGCCGAAAGCGATGACGTTGAAGAAGCTCGTCTCGCCGTCGACGAACTTCCCGTCAGCAGTGCGTTTGTACGGTGTCGTCGCGATGCGGAAGGTCGTGAAGATGCTCGCGTTGCGGCCCTCCCGCTCGATCGGCTCCGCCACGACATTGCCGTGCGCGGTGATTCGGATTTCCTCCATGATTGCTGCTCCTCCTGCCGGTGCCGGCTGGTCGGGGTGGACCAGCGACTGCCGGTCCATGACCAGCCTGTGGGCAGGAGCCGCGCACCGATAGAGCGAGAAGATTGCCTGTGGATGAAGCAGATCCGAGCCCGACCCTGTGGATGGAGCAGAGGGGGGCCGACCCGTCTCAGACCGACGGGCTCGGTGGACTCGACGGACTCGGTGGACTCGACGGACTCGACGGAATGGGCGGCGCGGAGTCACGCACCTCGCGCCGGAGAATCTTGCCGATGTTGCTCTTGGGCAGCGGCTCCGTGCGGAACTCGACCACCCGCGGCATCTTGTAGCCGGTCAGGTGGGTCTTGCAGTGCGCCAGCACCTCGGCTTCGGTCAGTGCCGGGTTGCTCGCCACGATCACCACCTTGACCGCCTCGCCCGAGCGCTCGTTCGGCACGCCGACGGCCGCCGCTTCCAGCACGTCGGGGTGCAGTGTCAGCACGTCCTCGATCTCGTTGGGATAGACGTTGAACCCCGAGACCAGGATCATGTCCTTCTTGCGGTCGGTGATGCGGATGCTGCCGTGCTCGTCCATGACGCCCATGTCGCCGGTGCGCAGCCAGCCATCGGAGGTGAACGCCTCGGCGTTCTCCTCCGGCTGGTTCCAGTAACCCTTCATCACTTGTGGGCCGCGCACACCGATCTCGCCCACCTCACCCACACCCACCGCGCCCCCGGCCTCGTCCAGGATGGCGGCCTCGGTGCTGGGCACCGGCACGCCGAGTTGTCCGCTCCACTCCTCGATCGTGATCGGGTTGGCAATCACCACCGGCGAGGTCTCAGTCATGCCATAGCCCTCCACCAGGGGCACGCCGGCGCGCTCCTTCCAGCGTTGCGCCACGACGTGCTGCACCGCCATACCGCCGGCTACCGCCAGTTTGAGTGGGCGCAGGTCGATGTCGGCAAAACCGGGCGCATCGAGCATGGACCGGTAGAGGGTGTTGACACCGATGATGGCGGTAAAGGGCGTACGTGCCATCACCTTGAGGAAATCGGGCATGTCGCGCGGGTTGGCGACCAGCACCACCTGCGAGCCCACGCTGAGGAAGGACAGCGCGCCGGTGAGCGCAAACACGTGGTACATCGGCAGCGGCAAGATCATGGTTTCTTGGCCATCGTGCAGGTTGGGCAACATCCAGGCTCCCACCTGCAGCACGTTGGCCACCATGTTGCCGTGGCTGAGCTGGGCACCCTTGGCCACTCCGGTGGTGCCGCCGGTGTACTGCAAGAAGGCGAGATCGTCGTGGCCCAGGGGCACCGCATCGAGGGACTGGTGGCGACCGTCAGCCAGCACGCTGCGAAGGCGCAGCGAGCCGGCCAGCTTCCAGTCCGGCACCATCTTCTTCACCCGCTTGACCACCGTGTTGGTCACCACCCGCTTCAGCGGAGGCAACAGGTCACCGACCTGGGTCGTGAGCACCGTCCGCACCTGCGTCTTGCCGATCACCTGTTCCAGTGTGTGCGCAAAATTCTCCAGCACGACGATGGCACTCACCTCGGCATCGGTGAGCTGGTGCTGAAGTTCGCCCGGCGTGTACTGGGGGTTCACATTCACCACCACCATGCCAGCGCGCAACACTCCAAAAAGCGCCACCGGGTACTGCAGCAGATTGGGCATCATCAGCCCGACGCGGTCGCCGCGCTGCAGCCCTGAGGACTTCTGCAACCAGGCGGCGAACGCGCGGCTGGCGTCGTCCAGTTCGCGATAGCTCATCGTCACGCCCATCGAGCGGAAGGCCGGCAGATCGGCAAACCGCTGGCAGCTGTCGCGCAGCATGTCGGCCAACGACGCATAGCGCTGCAGGTCGATCTCGGCCGGCACGCCGGCGGGGTACTGGGCGAGCCAGGGCTTGTTCATGGCAACTCCTTGGTCTGGGCAGGGGCGCTTCATCCGCTCCCTCCCAGCCTTTCACGGCGCCACCACCGGGCGGGTGCCCTTGCGCTGTGTCAAGGGCCACCCGGGCCGCCGTTCACCCCGTTCGGGCTGGACGTCAGTTCAGGCGCGCGGCGCGATCCAGGTGAGCCCGGGTCGTCTGGTGCCGCTCGAGCACCTGCGCGATGGGCGCCACCACTCGCTCATCGGTCACCACGGACACCGAGGCACGCAACCGCTTGTCAATCACCGAGCGCCGGTGACGGGACCCCACCTTCGCCCACCACCGGGCCAGCGCCGCGAGGCCGATCCCGAGCAGCACCCCGAGAACGAGCATGACCAAGGGCACCGGGATGATGCCGACCGAGGGGGTGTCGGGGCGGGGCAGCGCCGCGAGGCTCATGACGTAGAGCACGACGAGCCACAGCAATCCGAGCACAGCGGTGATGCCGAGGGCCCACTGGACGATGTTGACGACAAACCACCAGGTGGGTCGGCGGGCTCGCAGCGACGTGCCCACCACGGCTTGGTCTAGCGCATCGGTCAGGGCAGCGTCATCACCCGACGCCGCGTCCTCCACGGCTTGAGCCCACCGGACCGGGAGGTCGTCGGAGGCACTGCGCACGAAGGAGCGGGTCGCGACGTCAACCGCAGACCGCGTCGAGACGCTCGGTGCGGGGATCGACGAACGTCCGAGAACCGCGCGGACATCGGATCCCTCGATGTCGACCGGGATGGCGGGACGTCCTCCGGTGCGATCGAGCCGAAGCCGGCGCAGCGGGTCGGCGGCAAAGCCGCTGGTCCAGCGGCCGAAGAGCCAGCCGGTGTGAGCGAACGCTTCGCGCCGGTAGTCCCGGGCGACCGCCTCGAGCACGATGGGCACGCCCGCCGCGCGAGCCAGGGCTGCGTCGAGGTCGGCGCGCGGCAGCCGATCCACCGACACCTCTCCGTCAGCGACCCCCCGGCGCAGCGTGCTGGCAACAGTCATCACGTCCCCGCTCAGGCGCTGGCGCGAGGCGGCGTGGCCGGCCACGGCATTGGCCAGCCGGGTGCGCAGCTCCGGGATACCCGCGCCGGTCTGGACGGACGTGGTGAGCACCTGGGCCCGGGCCACTCCGTCGTCGATCAGGAGTCGGGTCAGATCGGCGGCGCAATCGGCTACCGCGTCCGGGCTCAACCGGTCGATCTGGTTGAGCACGGCGAAGGTCACGGCCTCGTGGTGGGCCTGAAGCCGCACGAACTCGTTGTGCAGGCGCGCATCCGCGTACTTCTGCGGGTCAGTCACCCAGACGAAGACATCGACGAGGCCAAGGATCCGCTCGGCCTCACGACGATGGGCCAGTTCACGTGAGTCGAAGTCAGGCAGGTCCAGCAGCACCAGTCCGTCAAGGCTGCCAGCGGCAGTGCTGTCCGCCGTGACCGGCTCATGCGGGGCCACCTGGTGCCTGGCGTCGACCTTGAGCCAGTCGAGCAACCCGGAGGCGTCCTGCTCGCCCCAGACGGCAGCCGTCGGGGTGGAGGTCGTGGGCCGCTTCGCCCCGATCGTCGCGACCTCCGCGCCGATGAGCGCGTTGAAGAGGGAGGACTTCCCGCTCCCCGTCGCGCCGGCGAGGGCCACGACGGTGTGGTCGCCCGCGATGGTCGTGCGCTCCCCCACCGTGTCGATGACCCGGCGGGCCCGATCGACGCCCGACGGGTCGAGTTCATCGGCGCCCGAGACCAACGCGAAACTGAGGGCGGTCGTGCGGTCGCTCAACTCCTGGCCGGTGACTCTGGGGACCCGGGCGCGGCCTGGCCTGATCGGGCTCATCGGGCGGCCTTCACAGCAGCGGCGGCGGCGGCGAGCGCCTCACCCTGTCCGGGGGAAACCTGCACCGTGCGCACCGCTCCTTGAGATCGCGCCAGCTCAGCGGCATACAACTCCTCGACTCGCTCCACGAGCCGCTCACGTGCCTTGCGCGCGAGCTCCCGGACAGCCTGGTCCCCAAAGACGGCCTCGAGCAGCTTCTGGCCGACGACCGCTGTGCCACCGGCGATTCCGACCTCCGCGCCCGTCACCCCGGCCGTGCTGGCGAAGGCGACGAGCATGAGGACGACGCCGAGGCCGTTGACGCCGTAGGCCATGATCCGGGCCGTGGTGCGACGGTCCTTGCCCTCGTCGCGGACCATGTCGAGGATGTCGCCCTGCCAGTCGCGCACGAGACGCTGGATCCGGGGGTCGAGGTCGGCGCTGGCGCGGGTCAGGACGGGGGTGGCAGCGAGGAGTTGGTCGCCGCCCGGCAGCGAGCGCCAGGCCCGCGACGAGTCGGCTGCGGCGAGTTCGGCCCGGTTGGCGATGAGCGTCTCCACCCCGGACTGCAGGGCCTCCCCGAGGTTCTCGGCCTTGGCGGGCTCACCCTTGATGAAGGCGGTGACCCGATCACGCAGGCGCGACACGGTGGACTCGACCTGTCGGAAGAACTCGCCGGTGCCGACGAACTCCTGCCAGCGAGCCAACACCTCGCCGCGCAGCAGGGTGCCGTCCTCCAGTCCGCGACGGACGTGGTCCAGGGCGTCGTCGTATGCCGCTGAGCTCGCTGCGAGGAGCGCGTCGGCAGCCGTGACCTGCTGGGTGGAGGACGCCACGAGGTCGGCGACCCGGGTCTCGATCGAGCTCAGGGCCCCCGACAGGGTCTGGCGCACGACGTCGGCCCGGGCCTGCGCATCGCTCGCGAGGGAGGCGAGCCAGGTGCGCAGTCGATCGGTCTGGTCCTGCGGGAGCAGTCCGTGGTCGAGCACGGACTCGGCAATGGCAAAGATGGGGGCCTGCTCCAGACCCTGCTCGCGCAGCATCCCGGCCAGGTGGGTCCGGATCTCCTCGAGCGCCGCTGCGGGGACCCGGTCGAGGACGATGGCGACCGCGGTGCCTCGCTGCGACGCGTCGTGCAGCAGGTCCCACGGCACGGCATCCGCGTAGCGGGCTGCTGTCGTGACGAAGATCCAGAGGTCGGCGGCCGCGAGCAGTTGCGTCGCGAGGTCGCGATTGGCGGCGACGACACTGTCGATGTCAGGCGCATCGAGCAGCGCCAGCCCGGCCGTCAGCGCTTCAGTCGCGACCAGACGAACCGAGCCGGTCGACGAGGCGTCGATGGGGCC
>JBDTAU010000149.1:0-5154 GCA_039924465.1 Dermatophilaceae bacterium | reverse complement strand
ACATCATGAAGGTGGCGATGATCAACGTCGACCGGGCACTCGCCGAGACGGGGGCCGCTTCACGCGTGCTGCTGCAGGTCCACGACGAGCTCGTCCTCGAGATCGCCCCGGGGGAGCGTGACGCGGTCGAGCAGATCGTCCGCGACAAGATGGGCTCGGCCGCCGAGATGGACGTCCCGCTCGACGTCAGCGTGGGGGTCGGCCACTCCTGGCACGACGCCGCGCACTGACGGCCGGCCGCAGCAAGCCCAACTCGACCACCCCGGCCACCACGGCCAGCGCAGCTCCCCAGACCAGCATGGTTGTCACGACCTCGGACACTGATCCGTGGCGCAGGGATACGGAGATGACGATGGCGGCCGCGGTGACCCAGACCACCACCCCTGTCCAGTTTCGTGCCGACGCCAGCCCCGCGTAGACGAGCACCTGGATCAGGGCCAGGACGACGCCGAGCGCGGTGAAGCGCCACACGAGTGGCCCCATGGCTGCATAGGCCTCCCCACCCACGAGCCGGACGAGCGGATCCCCGAGGAGGGCCGCGCCGCTGACTCCGACGACGCCGAGAGCCAGTGTGATCCCTGCGGCGGAGTGGATCGCCCGCCGTCGCTCATCCGGCCGGGCCATCCTCGGGTAGAAGAGGGTCGCGAGGAAGGCCATGCCCCAAAAGGCTGCCTTCTCGAAGATCGCCCCGACCGTGTAGGCGCCTGATTCATGGACGGACAGGTAGTGCCGGGCCAGGAGGACGTCGATGCTCGACAGGAAGAGCAAGCCCGCCGTGGGGACCACCGCCTGTGCCACCAACCGCGTGAGTCCAGCCGAGAACCGCCGGGCGGGTAGCCGTTGGTGCCGGTGGAGCAACAGGAAAGCGACCGATGCGGTGACGAGCCAGCCCGCCGAGAGCAGGACCAGCACCCCGATCACGTCGACGCCCAGAGCGACCGAGCCTGCACCGGCCAGGAAGCGCATCAAGCCGTTGAGCGCCATCACGACGGCCAGCCGTCCGAACTTCTCCTCCCCCTGAAGGATGCCTTGGGCAGCAAAAGTGAGCGACATCGGCACCAACCCGGCTGCCAGCACGACGACGGCAACGACATCGAGATGGAGCAGGACCGCCAGCAGCGGGGAGGCCACCGTGAGCACCCCAGCAACGACCAAACCGATCTCCACGCCGAGCCGGACGACGCGCGCCTCGATGGAGGCCGGAGCGCCGTTCCCTGATGTGCGCGGCTGGCTCTCGCCAGTGTGCCGTGCACGGGTCACCAGTCGGGCTGCGACCAGCTGCAACCCGAGGGCCGGGACTCCACAGATCGTCGAGAGATTGACCAGGGAACCGACGGCGCCCAGCCCGTCCGCAGTGAGATAGCGGGTGAGGATCAGCAGGAAGGCATAGGCCAGGACGTTGCCGAGCACCGTGCCCATCAGCAGAGCCGCACCGGACCGAGCGACCGGTCGCGCGCCGGATCCGGGATCGGCGGTGTCAGCGGCACCGGGCGAGGTCACCTCGGCTCCTCTCGGGGTCGGTCTGCGAGCGTGGTCGTGTGCAATAGTGCCCTGCATGGACCCCCACGGGCGACGAGTCGCCGCGCCCGTGGTCCTGGGGAGCCTGGTCACGCTCGCGTTCACGGGGATCCTGTTGGGTCGGTCGTTGGGCCCCGGGATCTTCCTCTACCGCGACTTCGTGTCGGTCCCGAACCCCGTGCTGAGCCCGCGCACCTGGGGTTGGGCCGGACCCGCCCCGCGTGCCGTGCCTCTCGACGGGGTCATTGCCCTGCTCGACCCTGTCGTCTCGAGCGGAGTCCAGCAACAGGTCCTGTTGCTTGGCTCCTTGCTGCTCGCCGGCCTCGGGACCACCCTGCTGCTGCGGCGTCACGGAGCCGTTGCGACCAGTGTCGGCGCTGGTCTCGCCACGTGGAGTCCGTATGCCGCTGAGCGCCTGCTGCTCGGCCAGCCACCGACGCTGTTGGCGTGGTCGGCCCTTCCGTGGCTGGTCCTCGCGGTCCGCTCGAGGACGTCGGGGTGGTCTCGCCTCGTGCGCATCGGTCTCGCGGCGGCCCCGGCGGCCCTGACTCCCTACGGGGGGCTGACGGCAGCAGTCGTCGTGGTCGGACTCAGCCTCCTCGAGCGAGATCGTCGTCGCCACTCGGGTCTGAGCGTGCATCTGGGGGCGATCTCCGTCCTGGCGGCTTCATGGTGCCTCCCGTGGTTGGCCCCCGCACTCGCCGGTCGCGGTGAAGCGGGGCAGACGGGAGGGGCCGCGGCCTTTCGGCTGGCGACCGATGGAGCCAGCGGGGTGATCGACGCCTTTGGCGGGGGTGGGGTGTGGTCCTCGGCTGCGGCGTTGACGTCCAGGGGGCAAGCCCTTCCCCTCGTGGTGACGGCGCTGGTGTTGGCGCTGGCACTCCTGGGTCTGCGCAGGATCCATCGACCCCGGCTCGCTCTGACGGCGCTGGCGGGCCCGCCCCTTCTCGGGCTGCTGCTGGCGACCGGACCTGGCGTGACCGCCTTCGCCTGGGCCCAGCAGATCCCGGGGGTAGCACTGTTCCGCGACACCCACCGACTCCTTGGGTTTTCCTGGTTTGCGGTGACCGTGCTGGCCGCGCTCGGCGCGGCGGCACTCGTAGACCAGCTCACGGGCTATGTCGCCGGGGGGGAGGGCGTCCGGTGGTCCCCGCATGGATGGTGGCGTGGGGTGGTCCCCATCGGGCTCACCGTCCTTGGCGTCGCGGCCGCGCCCTTGGGTGCGCCCGACGCGCCAAGCCGACTGTCAGCGGCCTACGGCCCGGTGTCATTCCCACAGGGTTGGGCTTGTGTGGTGGCGGCGGTGCAGGACCACCCGGTGCTCGTGTTGCCCTGGCAGCCCATGCGCCGGACGCAGTGGGCCCGCAACCAACCCTTCCTCGATCCGCTCCCGCTCGCACTGCCAGGGCCGGTCACCATCGCTCGGGACCTCATCGTGGTGCGAGACGGTCAGGCGGCTTTCCGGGTCGGGTACACCGATCCGGTCGGGGCCGACGCGTGGACCGCCGGAACCGTCGGGGTGGCCGACCTCAGGAGGCAGGGCATCGAGCGGGTGGTCGAGTGGCGCGGCACGCCCGGCCGGTTGCCGACCACACACCCGGGCCTGGTCCTGATCCACGAGGACGATGCCTTCCGGGTCTGGTCGGTGGGCGCGATCGTGGACGGCGCCAGCGGGATCGCGACTCGAAGCGAGCAGCGTCTCACGGATGGTTGCGAACGGGCGGGGGACCGCTACGATACCCAAGAGTAAGGACCGCCGACCGGCGGACACCCGTGGGAGGAAGTTGTTCAGTGGGAAATCGGATAGTCGTGGGCGTGCTCAGCGTGCTGTTGGGCGCGGGGGCGGCCGTCGCAGCGGTGACGGCCGTGGTGGCATCCTCAGCACCCAATGATTCCAATGCGGTCCAGACCGGACCACAGCGCATCGTCGACCCGGGCCAGGTCATCCCCTACGGGGGCTGACCAGAGTCCACCTGTCCCGCGCCAGGTCACCTGCCTCGGTAGTCCGCGTCAGTGCCTGTCGGCGGTCGAACTGAGGACGTTCCCACGTGCGCGTAGCCATCCTGAACTGGCGTGACCTGAGCCACCCCGAAGGGGGTGGTGCTGAGCGGTACGCGCAGACCATCAGCGCTGGTCTGGCGGAGCGTGGCCATGAGGTGACCTTCTTCTGTGCCGCTCATCCCGGCGCGCCGGCACTTGAGATCCTCGACGGTTATCAGATCGTGCGCCGCGGCGGGCGGGCTAGGGTCTATCCCGCTGCATTGCGTGCCTTGAGGCGCTCCGCGCGGGCCTACGGCGACTATGACGTCGTGGTGGACACCCAGAACGGACTGCCGTTCTGGACGCCCCTCGCGACCAAAACTCCGCTCATTTCCTTGGTGCACCATGTTCACCGCGAGCAATGGCCGGTCATCTTCTCGGGGCCGGTTGCCAAAATCGGCTGGTTCCTCGAGTCGCGCGTGTCACCCCGGGTCTACCGCGGCCGGCAGTACGCGACCGTGTCCGACCCGACGCGAGACGAACTCGTCGAACTCGGGGTAGCCCGCGGCGACATCGTCGTCATCCACAACGGCACCGACCAGCCGTTGGCTGGGAGCGTCAGTCGCGCGGATCACCCGGTCATCGTGGTGCTCGGACGTCTGGTGCCGCACAAGCGCGTGGAGCTGGCGATCGACGTCCTGGCCGATCTCCGGCCCCACCATCCCGGGCTCGAGCTGCGCGTCATCGGTGACGGCTGGTGGCGGGATTCCGTGGCAGCACACGCGCGATCGCGGGGTGTCGAGGACTCGGTACACCTCCTCGGTTATGTCGATGAGCTCACCAAACACCGAGAGCTCGCGCGGGCCTGGGTCGCACTGGCGCCCAGCGCAAAAGAGGGCTGGGGGCTCAACGTCCTCGAGGCCGCCTCGCACGGTGTCCCCACGGTCGCCCACCACGGTGCGGGAGGCCTCTCCGAGTCGATCATCGACGGCGAAACCGGCCTGCTCGTCCGAGACCATGCCGAATTCGTCTCAGCGACCGCGCAGTTGCTCTCCGACGATGCGGTGCGTGCGCGACTGGGTGCGAATGCTCGCCAGTACTCCCGAAAGTTCACCTGGGAGGCAGCGGTCCAGTCGTGGGAAATGCTGCTGAGGCAGGTCTCCGGGCGGCCCGGTCAGATGCGCCCGCATAAGGATGCTCGTGACGTCATCGAGAAAGTCGAGGCATGATGGGTCTCGCGCCTGTCTTTGACGGGACCCTGGCACCAGCCGGATCGGTCCGACGGTCGCTGCAACTCTTTGCGGCCTTCCGCGTTGAGCAGAGCGACCCCGACCATTTCTATTCACTGCTTGCGGCGGATTCGATCAGGGAATTGGGGCGATGGTGCACCGTCGCCGGGTCCGACGTCCTCGACATCGGGGGAGGACCGGGCTACTTTGCGGACGCGTTCACCGCGGCCGGCGCCCGCTACGCCGGAATGGACCCCGATGCGGGGGAGTTGACTGCTCGTGGGTCCGTGGGGGCCAACATGGTGCGCGCATCCGGCCTGACGCTGCCCATGGCCGATGCATCGATCGACATCGCCTACTCCAGCAACGTGCTCGAGCATGTCCCTGAGCCGGAGGTGATGGCCGACGAGATGGTGCGCGTGACGAA
>JBDTAU010000148.1:0-6935 GCA_039924465.1 Dermatophilaceae bacterium | reverse complement strand
GCCTTGACCAACTCGCGCACGGCGGCCTGCTCAGCCTCGCCAGGCTTGGCAGTCTTCTTCGCTTCCTTGGGCATCGAGCTCATGCTCGAGTGTGTCGTGGTCATCAGTGACCAGCCTTCCTCGCCGAACCTGTCGGCGTGTTGGGCCAGAAACACCGTTTAGCGGACAGTCCCCTACCCGCAGCATTCCGCCACAAGTAGAGCCGTCTGACGGGTGACACAGCAGCAGGTTCTGATCTAGCGTCGATCTTGGGCCCTACGAAGACTCGGGAAGCGGATGCATGGTGCGGGTGCTGCGGGTTCGAACCCCGTCGGAGGCACCATGACGCCGACGCCGTCAGCGTCTCCGCGATGAAGGACGTCGACTCACAGCCAGTGTGAGGACGATCTTGCAGTGATGAAGTACGCGGTCCACCCTTGACTACCCGCAGAAGGACCGGCGAGGCCAGCCGTCGTCCCAGAACGCGCTGCGACGTCAAGGCCTGACCGTTCTGCTTGAGGATGATCAGAGGCTCTTGGCGGCTTCGTGGTGCTGCACGATGCCGCTTGCTGAGTCGGTGGTCCTTCTGCTTCGTTGGGTACATGAGCTTCGATGGCATGTGGGCCAAGCCCGGCAGCGACCCGCGAGAGGCGCTCGAGCCCGGAAGGGGCGAGAAGGCCGTGCTCGCGGAGTACCTCGACCGCGACCGGATGACCTTCGAGCTCAAGTGCGAGGGGCTCAGCGCCGAGCAGCTCGCCCTTCGCTCGGTCCCGCCATCGACGATGTCGCTGCTGGGCCTGATCCGCCACCTCGCTCGGGTCGAACACTCCTGGACGCGCCGAGTCTTCGAGGCACAGATAGAGCTGCCGCGGCTCTATCGCACCGAGGAGGACCCGGACCTGGACTTCAACCAAGCCAAGGCTGATCTGCGGGTCGTGGCCGAAGCGTGGGACACCTGGCACGGTGAGGTCGCACATGCCCGGGCTATCTACGTCGATCTGGACCTCGACGCCCGGGTCGAGGTCCATGGTCAGGAGGTCGAGGCGCGCGACATCGTCGTGCACCTCGTTGAGGAGTATGCCCGTCACGTCGGCCACGCTGATCTGCTGCGTGAGTGCATCGACGGGCGCACGGGCCAGTAGTCAGTGAGTAGACGGTCCCGGAACCAGACGACGCGCGTGATCGGTCGCCTTCTCCGGGCCCGGACAGCCCGCATTCATGTCCGGTGAAGGATCCTCAGCTGTTGACCTGGAGGGGCGGTCTTCGCGGGGCCCGCCCGCAGCGGGCCTCCTCATCGGCCCGGTCAGACCCCTGCCACGCTGTTAGGCCGCGTGTGCACCGATCGAGTCCCAGTTGGCCCCCCTTGGACAGGTCCGCGCGACACCTGGTGTTGACCCCTCCACGCGATGCGAGATTCTCGCCATACTGAAAGGGTGAGGAACGATGTTGATCGCTTCGTCGAGGCGCTTGGCGAGGGTTGGCAGCGTCAGGCCTGTATCGACCTACTCGAAGACGTTCGAGATGCAGCCTGCCTTGGTGAGCACATCAAGTGGGGTCATCCGTACTTTGAGCACGACGGTGCAGCGGTCACGAAATGGTTCTGCGCCAAGGGCTGGATCAACGTCTACTTCTTTCGCGGCCGAGAACTGGCTGACCCCCAAGGACTATTCGAGCGCAGCACGAACCGTCGCATGCTCACCGTGAAGGTCACCCCCAGCCGTTTGCTGGACCGCAGTGCGTTCCGTGACCTGGTCCGCATGGCTGTCGCCCTCGCGGAGGATGACGACCCAGGCTCGACCAGGCGATCGCCGGAGATCATCGACTCGCCCAAGGAGACGTGAGCGCGCCACTCCGGTCGAGGGCCCTTTAGGGACGAACTCAATGTCCCCTGCCGCCGCGATCCGCTCGCCACGCCAACCTCCGACAGGGTGCGTCACTTCGCCGCTTGGCGGGCGCGGCCAAGGCGGGTCGACTCCGCCCTAAGTGATGCGGTCGGCCGTGGTTAGGTTGTCCACATGTTCCCATCTGGTGCCAACGCATGGCCCGTGAAAGCGTGTCCCGGAGGTCGCTGATAGTGGAGCAGGGCGAACGGCCCGTCCTGCGGTAACCAACCCGCGAATATCAGATTGACGACGCGTCGAGGCCGACATGCTCGCCGTACCGGAGCAACCGACGCGGCCCACCGAAGCGGCGGTCCGCGACGACGGTCAGGGATGCTGCCTCACCGTGAACGCGTTGGCACAGCACGCATGCGTATCAGTGCGGGGCGCTGATGCGTCTGGACCGTCCGAGGCTGCCTGGGTCTTGAAGGGAGCCCGGTGTTGGGCTGAAGTACACCGTGGTCACGGGCGCTTCGACCTGGACCCACGTGTGGCCGCTGTTGAGGATGACCCTGATGCGGAACAGGTTCGCGCGTCCGGTCAAGACGGACTTGGGCGCCGTGAGAGCGCACCGGAACATCCCACCGATTCTGACGATTCTCACCCACGAGCAGTTACTGGTGGCCACAGGTGCGCCGGACCTGGTCAGGCTGGTCTTGATGCCGGCCGAGGCCAGGGCTGAGCCAGTGGACCGGACGATAGGCTTGTTGTTGGCCCCGACCAAGCGGAACCAGACCGGGATAGTCCGTCCCGCAATGACGGCCGAGGACGACGCAGCACTCGGCACCAGAAACTGCTTGATCATGTAGGTGACCGAGACCGCGACTTGGACCGGTGGTGCCTCCTCAAAGTTCGCGTCACCGGTTCGGTCCGCGTTGACCAGACAGGTCCCGACACCGGTAAAGGTCAGCGTGGAGCCGGTCACGGTGCAGCCCGAGCTCTCGGCAGCCAGCGAGTAGCGGACCGCACCGCCCGAGGTTGCAGTCGCATCGAGCGCGAACGTGCCGCCGACCAAACCGGTGTCCGGGGCGGTGAAACTGATCGTTTGCTCCGCGCTCGGGGCCCTGTCAACGAATTGGAGCGCGTGAAGCGTACCGGGGGCGATCGTGGTCCCCCCGGGCAACCCGAACGGCACATTGGCCAGCGGTTGCTCGTTCGAGCCAGGAGCGACGGCAGCGCCGGCCTCACCTGCCGGGGGGCTTCCCCTCAGGGTGGCCCCGCCTGGCGGCGGGGCGGGTTCAGCCGTCACAGTCGTGGTCATCACCGCGACCACCACGATCGCCCACCAGGACTTCGGCGACCTCACTGATGCCTTGCGTGTCATGGGCATGACCGAACCTCCCCAAGAGGGCACCCCCCGACACGTTAGGGGGCCGTCTTGTAACGGTACGCGCCGAGCCGGTCGTCGTGAAGAGTTACGTCTACGGTCTCGGGACGTAGGCTCCTGGACAGAAGCCTCATCGACAACAACGCCGCACAGGCGTTGGCAGGCGAGCACCCACGCCGAGAGGGCGTGGGCCTCCTGTTTGTTGTGGGCCAAGCAATTCCGCGCGGCGCCGGCGACGGGATCGGACTCGAGTTTCGCGAGAATGACATGGCGTGACCAGCGACTGCCCCGGGTCACGGTGTTTAACGTGGCGACGACGGGGGGCCGACATCGACCTCTCGGTTGGCGGCGATCCTCCGGGCAGCCAGTGTGGAGCTCGACTGCGCTAGAGGGTGGAGCAGGAGGCGGGATCACCGGGACGGGAGGGGCGGGAGTGGTCTCGGGGTGGGGAGGTGCAGCACACCGGGTGCCACCACCCGACCGGGCAGTGTGGGCTGCATGATCGTCGCGACCACGTAGAGAGCCAGCAACGCCACGAGCACGGTCACGGCGAGAAGGCGCGCGACGTGCGCGGCGTGCTGGAGGTGGAACTCGACTGGGTGCGGGGCTGGGTGTGAGGCTGGGGGTGCAGTGTGCGTGGCCATGTCCTCACGATCCGCCCCGGACCGGACGGGCAGATCCGGGTCGACCCGCGGAAAGGAGTAGGGAAAATCCTGAGACGGGACGGGCCCGGTAAGAGGAAACTGGAGTGATGCGCCAGGTCTTGCGCCCCGCTGCACCCGGACTCTTGGCGACGATGTCACTCGTGGCCCTGCTGCCGTCGGTCCTTGCCGTCGCCTCGTGGGGGTGGATGCTGGCGGCCCCGCTCGTCTCCCAGCTCATGCTCACCCTGGCCGGGGTGCTCATGTGGCTGGGGCGCGAGCCGCTCCGACATGCCGTGGCCCTCGTCCTCGCAGGTGTCGCGATCGGTGCCAGCAACCTCGACTCACTGCAGGCGCCCCTCGGGGGGTACTGGGGCCAGGCGGCCTTCCTCCTCCATTGGGTCTCCGTCCCGCTCCTGGTCCCGGTCCTGCTGGCCTATCCGCATCCGAGGCTCAGGTCGCGGTCGGAGCGCTGGGTGGTCGGCGCCACGTGGGGCTGGGCGCTGCTGCCCCACTTCGTCTCGTCAATGACGTGGAACCCGGTGGATGCCGGTGTTGCGGAACCGGAGCCGTGGTTCTCGCTGGCGTGGGCACCTCAGGTCTCCGACTGGGCTCTCTCATCGGGCGCCGTGCTCCTCGTGGGGCTCGCCGTCTGGTTCAGCGCCCTGGAGGTGCGCCGCTGGCAGACCGCCCCTGGCCCGTCTCGCGGCACGGTGCGGTTGGTTGCCGGTGCGGGAATCCTCCTCGCGTTCGGCCTCGTGCTGCGCGAGGCACAGCCGTGGGGAGTCCTGCTGATCGGCCTGGACCCCTCGTCGGCGTCGTGGCTCGCGCTGCTGCACAACAGCGTCCTGGCGGCCGCGCCGATTGCGCTCGTCATCGTGGCGGTGCGCTCTGCCAGTCGGCGTGCGGTCGTCGTGGCGCGCCTCCTCACGGCGGCGGGTGACGCGGCGGCGGTGCAGACCGTGCTGCGTGAGGAACTGCAGGACCCGACGCTACGGATCCGCTTCGACCTCGATGGCGGCTGGGTCGATGCTGACGGCGCGGTGTCGGGCCCGGGCGCAGCGCGCGCCGACACGATGCACACCGACACCGACGCTGCGGGCCCGGACACCGGCCGGGCAGGATCAGAAGGCGCAGCGGATCCGGACGTGCCGGGGCGGGTGACGCGGGTCCTCCTGCGAGACGGTGGGCGCCCGACTGCTGTGATGGACGCCGATCAAGCGGTGGAACTGGACCCAGCCCGACTGCACGTCACCCTCGCGGCCGCCTCGATCGTGCTAGAGAACACCCGACTGGCACTCGAACGGACGGCGCACCTCGCCGAGCTGGGCGAATCGCGCGCCAGGATCGTGCAGGCCGGGGTGACCCAGCGCCGTGGCCTCGAGCGCGACTTACACGACGGCGCCCAGCAGAGCCTCCTCGCGGTGGCCACGACACTTTCCCGGGCGACACTGGCGCCCGACGGCGCCGACCTGCGACCGCTCCTGGACGACGCCCGCGCGCAGCTGTCTGCCGCGCTGGCCGAGCTGCGCAACCTCGCCCACGGCATCCATCCCGCTGCGCTCAGCCAAGGCGGTCTCGCCGCAGGCCTGGCCGCCCTGGTGCCGGGGCGCCACCTCGATCTGCGGCTCGGCCCCGGGCTCGCGGACGGGGAGCGCCTGCCCCCGCCCGTCGAGTCGACGGCCTACTTCGTCGTGGCCGAGGCGGTCACGAACGCGGTCAAGCACGCGGCCGGCTCCGAGATCGTGGTCGAGCTCAGGCTTGACCCTGGCCGGGATGACCGGCCGGGGGCTCTCCTGATCCGGGTCCGGGACCACGGGCTCGGTGGCGCGGTGGCCGTGCCGATCGGCGGCCTCGCGGGGCTGGGTGACCGGGTGCGAGCCCTGGGAGGCACTCTGACGATCGACAGCCCGCCAGGGCAGGGGACGCGCGTGGACGCCCGGCTCCCTCTTGACCCGGCTGCCCAGTCGAGCAGGCCGTGATGCGCGGGGAGGGGTCGCCGCTGCGGGTGGTGATCTGCGACGACTCGGGGATCTTCCGGCAGGGGTTGGCGCTGCTGCTCGCTGCCGCGGGCGTGGTGGTGGCCGCCTCGCTGCCGGAGGCCGAGGGGCTGCTCGATGCGGTGCGTAGGGAGCACCCGGACGTGGTCATCCTGGACGTCCGGCTGCCTCCCACCCACACCGACGAAGGTGTCCGCGCGGCCGTCCGGCTCCACGAGCACCATCCCGCCGTCGGTGTTCTCGTGCTCTCGACCTACGTGGAACCGCGGTGGGCGCTCACGCTGCTCGACGAGTTCCCGGGCGGCATCGGATACCTCCTCAAGGACCGGGTCGATGACGTGGTGGCGTTGCTCGAGGCGCTGCACCGGGTGGCAGCCGGCGGCATCGCGCTCGACCCCGACGTCGTCAGCCGCCTCATCGCGGCCAGGAGGGACTCGCAGCCGATCGAACGCCTCACGCCGCGCGAACTGGAGGTGCTGGAACTGCTCGCCCAGGGCTGGTCCAACGCGGCCATCGCGGCGGGTCTGTTCCTATCCGTCAAGACGGTCGAGAGTCACGTGGCGTCGGTGTTCCGCAGCCTCGGCCTGATCGATGTTGCGGGCGAGAACCGACGGGTGAAGGCGACGCTGGCCTATCTGGCAGCCCAGTAGCGCAGCGGCGCAAAGACTCCGCGCTCGCTCCGATCGGGTCGTACCCCATTTCGCCGCGAGTCGGTACACCGGTCTTACTGGATCCGGCCGATGAGCGGTCCTTGTCGTCCTCGCAGCGACTGGACCGGCACGCGGATCGAACCCCAGGACGACGGCGTCAGTTGCCGGACGCGCAGTGGGTGGAGCGCGGCCGAAGCGACCTCGACTCGGCCGGTCCTGCGAGGCCGAGGCCGGCCTTGACCTGCTCCCAAGGGATCGCCGGCTTGCCCACAACCTGTAGGCTGTCAGCGGTGCCTGGCAGGTCTGGCCGGTAAGTGTTCGACGAAGACTCTGCCTGGGTGCCAGGTGATTCCGGGGATCCCTCGAAGCGGCGCGAAAGGGTCGGTTGCCCGCTGCCAGGCGAGAGCCAGGCTGTCCGAGATCAACGCGGACTCATCCGGGTGGGCCCGGGCAGCTAA
>JBDTAU010000147.1:0-2725 GCA_039924465.1 Dermatophilaceae bacterium | reverse complement strand
CAGCGGCCTGCACAGCAACGGATACTCCCTCATCCGGCGCGTCATCGCGAGCGCCGGTTGGGAACTGGGCCGGCACGTCGACGACTTCGGCCGCACGCTCGGTGAGGAGCTGCTCGAGCCGACCCGGCTCTACACGAAGCCACTGCTCGGCCTGATCCGCACCGACGGCATCGACGTGCGCGCCCTCAGTCACGTCACCGGTGGTGGGCTCGCCGCCAACCTGGCCCGCGTCCTGCCCCCGGGCATGTTTGCCCGGTTGGACCGCTCCACGTGGACCCCACCGGCGATCTTCCAGACGGTCCAGAGACTCGGCCGGGTGCCGCAGGCGGACCTCGAGCGCACGCTCAACCAGGGTGTCGGCTTCGTCGTGGTGCTCCCCGAGGCCCAGGCTGACCGCGCCATCGAGCTCAGTGAGCACAGCGGCATACGGGCCTGGCGTCTCGGTGAAGTGAGCCTTGAAGCGAGAGCCACCGTCGCAGCGGATGCCGAGGTGGTGCGTGGCGCCAAGGGTGTCGAGGGCGGCGCCGTTCAGGTCGTCGGGACGCACCCGGTGGCCTGAACGGCGCCGCGAGGGAAGCAGTGGGCGAGGTCAGCGCTCGCCCGTGGCCCACTTCCCGTAGTCGTCGTCCTCGTTGTCGTCGTCAACCACCGGCGCTGGCGCCCGGTCGTATCGTGGCGAATCGCGATGCAGCTCTCGCTCCAGCGCGCTCAAGTCCGTCTCTGGCGTGTAGTACTTGAGCTGCCGTGCGACCTTGGTCTGCTTGGCTTTGGCTCGGCCGCGCCCCATGGCGTGACCCCCTCGTGCGTCGTGCCGGGACGGCATCGCTCTTCGAAGAACCGTGAGGTCCTTCGATGTCCGCGTAGCGGCCCCGGGAATTTGTATGTTCTCGTGGTGTCCACGCTACATGAGTGGTGCAAATCCTGCCTCGCGCCCGGCCGCGGTGAACTTTCCTGATTTGGGCCCAGGCCTCAGGCGAAGCCGTACATTTGAGTCAGGGGCTGGGCTAGGCCCACGAGGGTCGCCCGCATTCGCGACAGGGTAGGGAAGTCCACGATGACGACACCCGAACGGGACGAGGCAGAGAAGTTGCTGACCCCGGCCGAGGTCGCCGCTCTCTTTCGCGTCGATCCGAAGACAGTCACCCGCTGGGCCAAGGCGGGCAAACTGAGCTCGATCCGGACGCTGGGTGGCCATCGCCGCTACCGGGAGTCGGAGGTGCGCCGACTGCTCTCCGGCTCGTGATGGGGGCGGCAGGCGCTGGGTACGCTCGACCGATGACCGCTGAAATCACGCTCTCGACGATCACCCTCGGGGTGCGTGACGTCGAGGCGTCCCGACGCTTCTACGTCGACGGACTCGGCTTCCGCTCGATTCTCGACGTCCCCGACGAGATCAGTTTCGTCCAGGCCGGCCCCGGGCTGCTCCTCGCGCTCTGGGACGTGCGCGTGATGCCGAGCGAGTACGGCGACGTCGGGCACGGCCCCTCTGCGCCGCCGCTGTCGTTGGGGCACACCGTGGATCGCCCTGAGGACGTCACCGTGCTGTATGCCGCCGCGCTGGCTGCAGGGGCCACCTCGGTGTGCGCGCCGGTGGAGCGTGAGTGGGGCGGGGTCAGCGCGTGCGTCGCCGACCCGGACGGGTTCCGGTGGGACTTCGTGCACAATCCGAACTTTCGGATCGACCCGGATGGCACGGTCCATCTCGGGGGGAACTGACCGGTCCGGTCGCAACCAGAGGGACAGATACCCCATGGGGTATCTGTTAGGCTGGCCGCTGTCCCCAACCCGTTCCCGGAGGATCTCGATGCATTTCACGCAGTACTACCTCGACTGACTCTCGCAGGCGTCCTACCTCATCGGCGACGAGACCACGGGTCAGGCCGTTGTCGTCGACCCCCGACGCGACGTCGCCGAGTATCTTGATGACGCGAAGGCGCGGGGCCTGACGATCGTCGGGGTCATCACCACCCACTTCCATGCCGACTTCATCTCCGGGCACCTTGAGCTCGCGCGCGAGACCGGCGCCTGGATCGGCTACGGCGCCGCAGCGCAGGCCGAGTTCGAGTTCCGTCCGCTGGCGGACGGCGAGCGGATCAGCCTCGGCGACGTGACGCTGCAGATCATGACGACCCCCGGGCACACGCCCGAGTCGATCAGCGTCCTGGTCTACGAGCACGCCGACGACGAGGTGGCCTACGGGGTCCTGACCGGCGACGCCCTCTTCATCGGAGACGTCGGCCGGCCCGACCTGCTCGCCTCCGTCGGCGTGACCGCCGACGAGCTGGGCCGGATGCTCTACGACTCGGTCCAGCACAAGTTGATGGCGCTGCCCGATCCGGTCCGGGTCTTCCCCGCCCACGGCGCCGGCTCGTCGTGCGGCAAGAACCTCTCGACCGAGCGTCAGTCGACCATCGGTGTGCAGCGCGCGTTCAACTACGCGTGCCAGCCGATGACCGAGGCGCAGTTCCTCGAGGTCGTCACGGCCGGGCAGCCGCCGGCACCCGCGTACTTCGTCTACAACGCGACCCTGAACAAGCAGGTGCGCCACGTCCGGGACGCCCACACCACCGTTCCCGCCCTCACCGACGAGCAGGTCGCCGCGGCCCTGGCCGACGGCGCCGTCCTGCAGGACGCGCGCGACCAGCAGGAGTTCTCCGCCGGCCACGTCCGGGGCGCGCTCAACGTGCCGTGGGACGGTCGCCTCGCCGAGACGGTGGGGACGGTC
>JBDTAU010000146.1:0-4147 GCA_039924465.1 Dermatophilaceae bacterium | reverse complement strand
CATCGCCCACCCGATCACCGCCCGGGAGCAGCAGTCGATCACCAGCGCCACGTACAACCACCCCTCCCACGTCGAGACATACGTGATATCCCCGACCAGTTTCGCGCCGGGCACCGCACTAGTGTCCCGGTTCGCGACCGCGGGCCACCTGTGCTCGTGGGCGAAGTTCGCCCCAGTGACCCAGGAGTCGGCCGGTAAGGCCCGGGCCCGGCCCGGCACTGGGCACGGCAACAAGTACCTGGCCCGGTCCCTGGGCCAGGCCGCGGTGATGGCGGGCCACTCCGACACCGTCCTCGGCGCCCGCTACCGACGCATCGCCAGACGGCGCGGCAAGCCTCGGGCCATCGTGGCGGTGGGCCGCTCGATACTCGTGGCGATCTGGCACATCCTGTCCACCCCCGGGGCCACCTTCATCGACCTGGGCCCGGACTACTACGACTCCCGGATCAACCCCGAACGCAAGACCCGCAACCACGTCCGGGAACTGCAGGCCCTCGGCTACAAGGTCACCCTCGAGCCCGCCGCGTGACCCCCCGCCCCTGACCACCGCTCGGGCCAGGACTCAAACCCGCGTGGTGACCTTCTATTTTCGGACCAGCTGGGCAGACCAGCAGCACAGCCCTGCCCACGCCCTCCTCAACCCTCTCGACACAACCCGGGCGAAGAACCACACGAGGACCCACGGATCGAGGCTAAGGCATCTTCGCCGGCGTCGATGGCGTCCCTAATTCTTGTCGGAACTCGGCGTTGAACGGCGCCTGCAGCCGTCGGAGGTCTAAGTTTGGACTGGGGTGTCCTTGGGGGGCGCTGCTTGGGGTTGGGTGCGTCGCGGGTCGCGCATGCTCGGCTGTGGTTCGGATCGCGGAGCGGGCCGGTCACACATCCTTCCCGTGAACCGTCATCTAGGTAGCAGGCTTCGCCGGACCAGAGATGAGGACCATGGACCACACCAACCAGTTCGAGGTTGAAAGACCGCGGCTGCTCCGTATCGCCGGGGGTGTCCTTCGTGACCCCACGGAGGCGGAAGACATCGTCCAGCAGGCGTGGCTGCGCCTGCTCGGTACCGACGCGGACGTTGCGAACCTGCCCGGCTGGTTGACGACCGTGGTGACACGGCTGTGTCTCGACCGGCTCCGGGCTCGGACCCCCGTACCGACTGGGCCCTGCGACGCGCTGGCCGCCTCGGGCCGGGGCTACGAGCCCGACCCGGCTGACCCGGCCGAACAGGTCACTCTCGCTGACACTGTCGGCGTCGCACTTCAGGTGGTGCTCGATCGGCTGACCCCGGGCGAGCGGGTCGCATTCGTCCTGCACGACACCTTCGGGTTCGAGTTCACCACGATCGGCGTGATTCTCGACACGAGCCCGGCTGCCGCGCGCAAGTTGGCGTCGCGGGCCAGGGGCAAGGTCGGTGGCCTGTCCGCCGAGGGTGAGTCCGGGGAGGACGGGCCAGCGGACTGGAAGGTCGTCGACGCGTTCCTCGCGGCGGCGCGTGGCGGGGACTTCGGGCAGCTCGTGCACCTTCTGTCTGCGGACGTGGTGGTCACCGCCGACGCCGCGGCGGTCGCGAGCGGGACGCCGGAGCGCGTTGATGGACGGCAAGCGGTCGCCACGATGTTCAACGGCGCCGCGAAGGCGGCCCTGCCGGTGCTCCTGGGCGAGCGACCCGGGGCCGCCTGGTACCACCGCGGCGAGGTCCGGGTGGTCTTTGACTTCACCGTCGAGGACGGGATCGTGACCGGCATCGTCTTCCGTGCCGACCCGGACGTGCTGGCCCGGCTCGTCCGGCGCGCCGATGGGCGCCAAGTCTGACCGGCAACGCCCGAACCATCGCAGTCCAACCAAAGGAGACCCGAATGAAGACGATGACCTGCAGGCAGCTCGGCGGACCCTGTGATCTCGAGCTGCAGGGCGAGACCGCCGACGAGGTGATCAAGGCCCAGGACCGCCACCTCAAGGACGCGGTCAAGGCCGGAGACTCATCGCACCAACCGGCTCACGAGGACATGAAGGGCCGCTGGCGGAACCCCATCAAGGGGATGGGCTGGTACCGGGACACGAAGAAAGCGTTCACCGCGCTCCCCGAGAACCCTCCCCGCAGCTAACGCGCAGGGGCTCCCTTGGCAGGCTGGTGACTGGTGCGAGGACTTTCGACCTGAGGGTCGCGCGTCACTGACGAGGAGCCTGCGCGGGACCGTTGTCGCGGTCCCGCGTGGACCTGCCTGAACTCAGTGGCAGTAGAGGATCTGGGTGCTCTGTCCGAGGTCGCCGTAACGGCGGGTGACCCAGGACAGGTTCACGGCGTAGGCGCAGTGTGGATCGGTGCTGATGTCGATGCCGAGGCCGCCGGTGTTGGTTCCGTTGTGGGGGCCGCCCGCGCCGCCGCGGAACCAGGGGAAGGCCATCCCAGGGAGGTAGGCACTCGCTGGAGTCGCGGCGTTGTTGCCGCCCACCGGTGGCGTGCTCGGGGTGTGGAAGGTGCCGCTGTTGCTGGCGATAGAGCAGGTGAAGCTGCGCAGCGCCGGGTGGTCCACGGTGTACAGCAGGTGGATCGTGTTGACTCCGCCGAGTGGGTTGCAGGCGTTGGAGTGGAGTTCCTCCAGGTCCAGGGCCGTCTGGACAGGGGTGTTGTCGAAGATGATGGCGCTGAGGGCATCGCTCCACATGACCGGCCCGTGGGTGTGCGCGTCGCGTACCTCGAAGCCCAAGGTGTAGCGCCGGACCGGTTCCTGCTCGCCGGTGGTGAGGCTGCGGCCGGCATCGGCCTTGGTCAGGACGCCTGGCAGCCTGGCCGGGTGCGTGGCCGTGATCGCGACGGTGTTGATCGTGGCCAGGGTGAAGGTGCGCAGGAAGTTCGAAGGGCGGACCGTGACCACCTGGGTAGTCCCGACCGGGTTGTACATCGGGACGGTGACGGTTTTGTGGTTCGCTATCTGGATCCAGCCATTCGGGTCGGCGTCGGCGGCGCTGATGTTGACCGGCTCGGACTGCTGGATGCCGTTGCCGTCGATGTAGAAGACGTATCCGATGTGTGCCGACCCGAGCTGGGTCTTGAGGCCTGCGAGCGGTGCGACAGGAGCGACGGATGGGAGTTGCCCGGGCGTTTCGGGCCCAGCCCAGCCGTATTCCCCTGCCGTGAAGCGGTACTCCAGTTCGTGGCCAGAGACCTGGTCCACCAGGGGGCAGTTGCCACCGAGGCTGACCTGTCCGCCGAAGACGTAGTGGTCGACGGTGGTGTCGCCGTCGGTGGTGAAGTGGGCACCGACGTTGCCCGGGGCTGGGTGGATGTCGAAGACCTCTACCTGCTGCCAGTGCGGGACCTGGCCGGGGTCACCGTCGACGAGTTCGGTGCACAACTCGACACAGAAGCAGTTGCCGATGTTCTGTCGCCCAACCTGGCGTCCGTCGCCCTGATGCTCGGTCAGGATCGGCTGGCCGCCGAGCTCGACGGTGAAGTAGACGTCCGGGCCTTCGGTGAGTTCGATGTTGAGAATGGGTGAGAACGGGGTCTCGCGGAAGTCGGCAGCCGTGTAGGAGATGAGGAAGTGGCCGACGCTGTCGGTGTTGGCCGAGCCGAGGTAGTCGTCCTGGAGCCAATCGGCGTCGAAGGCCTTGACCGTCGCGCCAGGAATCGGCGCGCCTGACTTGCATGAGGTGAGGTGGCCGCAGATCGTCCACACGCCGAACAGGGCGAGGATCTGGCACCAGTCCCGATCCGGCACGAGGAAGTCCGCCGTCGCCTCCAACTGGTCCTCGATGCCCTCCCACGCGGGCGTGGTCGTGGTCAGGGTTTGTTGGACAGGTGCATGGGGGTTGAATTTGGGTCGCGGCACGCTGCCGCAATAGATGTCGAGGTCCAACTCCCCACCCTGGTAGCGCTCATGGGTGATCGCGGCGTGGAAAGACCCGTCGTCTCGGACTGTCGCCGCGCCGACTTGGACTCGCTCCGCCGCGGCAGCGACCAGCTCGGCGGGGGACTGAGCGGCGGCATACAGCCGGATCTCGATACCTGCCAACGGTTCTGAGCACTCATCGCAAAGCGCCCCACGGATAGTGCCATTCATGACGTACGACATGGTGTTTCCCCTCGAGGAAGGAGGCCTCTCAGCCCCTGCGGATATCAGAAAGAGGCGTCGTATCCCCATCC
>JBDTAU010000145.1:0-3883 GCA_039924465.1 Dermatophilaceae bacterium | reverse complement strand
CCGACGCCGGTCGTCGACCCGGCCGTCCGCACCGGCCCGGATCGCGCGTGGGTCGCCGAGGCGATCCGCACCCTGCAGTCCGACGCCACGCGCACCTCCGACACCCACCTGCTCAAGGTGCACCTGCCCGGCTGCCACGGGGTGGACCTCTATCTCAAGGACGAGTCGACCCATCCGACCGGCAGCCTCAAGCACCGGCTGGCCCGCTCGCTGTTCCTCTACGGCCTGTGCAACGGCCTCATCGGGCCGGGCACGACGGTCGTCGAGGCGTCAAGTGGGTCGACGGCGATCAGCGAGGCGCACTTCGCCCGGATGCTCGGGTTGCCCTTCGTCGCGGTCATGGCGGCGACGACCAGCCCGTCGAAGATCGCCCTGATCGAGCGGGAAGGCGGTCAGTGTCACCTCACCACTGACCCCGGTGCGGTCTATGACCAAGCCCAGCGGTTGGCCGCCGAGTCGGGCGGGGTCTATCTCGACCAGTTCAGCAATGCCGAGCGGGCCACCGACTGGCGGGGCAACAACAACATCGCCGAGTCGATCTTCGCCCAGATGGCCCTCGAGCGGCATCCGACACCGGCGTGGGTCGTCGTCGGCGCCGGGACGGGCGGCACGAGCGCCACGATCGGGCGCTACGTGCGCTACCAGGCGCTCGACACCCAGGTCTGCGTGGTCGACCCCGAGGGGTCCGCCTTCCTCCCGGCCTGGCAGGGCATCACCGACCCGGTGGGGCTCTCGCCGTCCCAGATCGAGGGCATCGGCCGGACCCGGGTCGAGCCCAGCTTCCTGCCTGCCGTCGTCGACCGCATGCTCGGTGTGCCCGACGCGGCGTCGATCGCGGCGATGAGCTTCCTGCGACAGCGGACCGGGATCCACGCCGGGCCCTCGACCGGGACGAACATCTATGGCGCGCTGCGGCTGGCCACCGAGATGGTCGAGCGCGGCCAGTCCGGCAGCATCGTCTCGCTCGTCTGCGACCGCGGCGACCGCTACGAGGACACCTACGGCGACGCGGCGTGGCTGGCCGAGCGAGGCGTGCGCCCGGCCACGTATGACGCGGTGCTGACGAGCGCGTGGGACGACGGGACGTGGCGCGGCTGACCGTCGGATCCCGTGGTCACCCCTGCTCCGGCGACACCCCTGCTCCCGCATTCACCACGAGTGGGTTCCCCGGACGGACGCTCTCAGCACGCTTCTTAATGCCGAGCAGCATCCCGCGGGTCATGATCGAGCTGACCGCGAGGAGCGCCTCGGCAGCCAGCGACGGCCACTTGGCCGCCTCCGCGTAGCGCTCGCGGACGAGCAGTCGAGTGGTGAGCCCGGGGTACGGGCGGACCACGAAGGACCAACTGAAGTCGGCGGGGGCGTCAACTCCGTCCGCCCTGGATGGATCCGCCCCTCGGGCGGTCGGCCTCCCGCCACCCGGGCCCCCGGGTCCGCGCAGCACCAACGAGCGCCCAGGATTGATCGACTCGACGCGAAGGGCGATCTTGGGATGCAGCCACACCGTGTCACCGGGAGCGAGGTGCTGCCACCGCTCCACGACCTCGTCGACGCTGTGGATGTCGCAGCCGACGAGATTCGGGGGCCAGTCATAGCTGTAGAACCCTCCGCGGGACTGCCCGAGCTGCACGACCCAGGGCCAGACCCGCTCCGGCGGCACGCCGATGGTGATCGCCCGGGTCGTCGCGAAGCCGGCCTCGGTCACCACCTCGTCCCCGGGGAGCTGCTCGTCCACCTCGCCCGTGGTCGCACCCCAGTGCAAGCCGGACCAACGCAACGTCAGCAGGCCCAGCGCCACCGCACCGACCGCAGTCACCACGGTGCTCCGGAGCACCTGACGCCTCATGTTCCCTCCCAGTTCGCACCCGTCAACGGGCCACGCATCCGACACCCGTCTTCTCCCACCCTAGGGGCGAGGCGCCGACCCGAGACCAGTGACCAACGTCCCTCATCCGGACACCCACCACTGGCGGATTCAACCGAATGATGGAGCCGGCACCCCGGGCGGCGCCGTTAGCGTGGAAGGGACAGAGATGCTCCCCCACGTGAAGGACCAGAATGACCGACGTCGAGACCACGACAGCCCAGCCCGGCCGCAGACAATGGATCGGCCTCGGGGTCCTCGCCCTCGGACTGGCGATGATCGTGCTCGACGGCACCATCGTCGGGGTCGCGCTGCCGCGGATCATGGCCGACCTGCACCTCAACCTGACCGAGGCGCAGTGGGTCAACAGCCTGTACTCGATGGTCTTCGCGGCCCTGCTGTTGACCTTCGGGCGGCTCGGTGACCGGCTCGGGCGTCGGCGGGTCTTCCTCGTCGGCGTGGTCGTCTTCGTCGCGGGCAGCATCACCGCTGCCATGGCCGACTCGGCCAGCTCCCTCATCCTGGCGCGGGCCCTGCAGGGCGTCGGTGGCGCGGCCGTGCTCCCCGCCACGCTGTCCACCGTCAACGCCACCTTCCGGGGCAAGGACCGCGCGGCGGCCTTCGGGGTCTGGGGTGCGGTCATGGCCGGCGCGGCCGCCATCGGGCCGCTGCTCGGTGGGTGGCTGACGACGAGCTTCTCCTGGCCCTGGATCTTCCTGGTCAACGTCCCCATCGGCGTGGCGATCCTCGGGCTCGGCCTCTTCTTCGTCGATGAGACGCGTGGCGTCGTGACCGGCAGGGGTGCCGACGTCGACGGCCTGCTGACGAGCGCGATCGGCTTCGGCCTGATCGTCTTCGGCCTCATCGAGGGACCGCGGCTCGGGTGGTGGACGCCTCTCGGAGACCTCCAGCTGCTCGGGTTCCACTGGCCCGTCACCGCCCCCGTCTCAGCGCCCGCGGCGGCCCTCATGGTCGGCGTCGCCTTCGTGGGCCTGTTCATCCTGTGGGAGCGGCACCGGGCCCGGGTGGGGCGGTCGGCCCTGATCGACCTGGCCATCTTCCGCTTCGCCACGTTCTCGTGGGGCAACCTGACGGCGATGATGGTCGCCATCGGCGAGTTCGCCCTCGTCTTCGTCCTGCCGCTCTATCTCGTCAACGGCCTCGGCCTGAGCATCATGGGAGCGGGGTCCGTTCTCGGGGCGATGGCGGTCGGTGCCTTCATCGCCGGAGCCCAGGCCCGACGCCTGTCGGCCCGGCTCGGGCCACCGCAGGTCGTCATCCTCGGTCTCGTGCTCGAAGTCGCCGGGGCCACCGCCACGGCCTTCATCCTCGGTCCGACCTCGTCGCCCTGGCTCATCGCAGCCTGCATGACCGTCTATGGCATCGGGCTCGGGCTCGCGTCGGCGCAGTTGACCTCCACGGTCCTGGCGGACGTGCCAGCAGCACAGTCCGGAAGCGCCTCGGCCACCCAGAGCACGGTGCGTCAGCTGGGAGCAGCCCTCGGCAGCGCGCTCGCCGGGACGGTGCTCGCCGCGCGGCTCAGCACGTCCCTGCTCGACCGGCTCACCGGGATCAGCGGCCTCTCCCACGACGCGGCGGCCCAGCTTGCCGCCACGACGAGCAGCTCCGCGGGCGGCAACCTCATCGGGCTGCGCGCCCAGGGCACGTCCGGAACACTCGGCGACCTCGGTCCGCGCGTCGTCGATGCCCTCTCCGCCGGGTTCGCGTCGGCCACGGCCTGGTCGGTCGGCGCGGCCGTCGTCTTCCTCCTGCTCGGCCTGGTCGGGGCCAGTCAGGTGGCCCGGGCCGCCCACGCCACGCCCGCTGCCGATGGCACGACGATCACGCCCGACGTCGCCACCTCATCAGGCCGGACCGCGCGCGGCTGAGCGGGGTGAAGCGATCGGTGGCCTCAGCGGGCGTCCTTGAGGCGTCCCCACGTGTTCCAGCGGTCGATCTCGATCCACGCGCTGAGGCGGGGACGGGTCCGGTTGCCATACGGGTGGCCGGTGTAGTGCT
>JBDTAU010000144.1:0-3542 GCA_039924465.1 Dermatophilaceae bacterium | reverse complement strand
GGGACGGCTTCCAGACGACGGTGTTGCCCATCAGCGCCGGAGCGGTCGGCAGGTTTCCGGCGATGGCCGTGAAGTTGAACGGGGTGATCGCATAGACGAACCCCTCGAGTGAGCGGTAGTCCGACCGGTTCCAGATCCCCTTCGTGTGCAGCGGCGGCTGCTGCTCCAGGAGCTCACGGGCGAAGTGGACGTTGATCCGCCAGAAGTCGATCAACTCGCACGCCGCGTCGATCTCCGCCTGATAGGCCGTCTTGGACTGACCCAGCATCGTTGCGGCGTTGACCCTGGCCCGCCACGGCCCGGAGAGCAGGTCGGCCGCCTTGAGCAGGATCGCCGCTCGATCATCAAAACTGAGCTCGCGCCAGCTCGGGGCGGCCGCCTTGGCAGCGTCCACCGCTGCGGCGGCATCCTTCACCGTCGCGTTGCGCAGCGTGCCCAACACCTTGCGGTGCGCGTGTGGCTGGCGCACCGCGATCTTGCGGCCAGTGCCCTCGACTCGCACCCCGTTGATCGTGTGCGGCAGCGGCGTCGTCACACTGCCCAACTCAGCCAACGCCACCTCGAGCTGCGCCCGCTCAGGTGAACCCGGAGCGTAATCGAGCACCGGCTCATTGACCGGCGCGGGCACATGGGTCACGGCATCCATCGAGATTCTCCTTGGCTGGTCGGTGTCTGAGACGCGGGTGGCATCCCTGCCATCGTGGCACGTCCCGAGCAGGACCGCGCGGCTCCGGGAAGGTCCCAGCGGTCAGTCGCGTCCCCGAGGTGCCCCAACGGCCCGCTGGAGCGCATCCACGACGTCGGGGTCGTACTCGTAGCCGAGGCCCAGGAAGATCCGCTCCAGCGCTCGGTCTCTCGCTCGCCCGGACCGGAGGCCCGCAGTCAGGTCCTCGTAGGCATTGACGACCTTGATGACGCGGGAGGTCAGCGGAATCTCCGCGTTGAATTCGCGCATCTGGCGGTAGGGCGTCGTCTGGTGCTCAAGGATCCGAGCCACGTCATCGAGCACCCCCGTTTCACGGATGATGTCGACGGTGTCACTCTCGATTCGGCGTTGGTCTGCTGGCGCCGCGAGGACGGTGGCGCCGCCCGGGATGGGCTCGATCAGCGCCACCTGACCGATGTCGTGCAGAAGGGCCGCGTACTCGAGCTCAAGCAGTTCACGTGCCGGCAGACTGAGCTCACGACCCACCTTGACGGACAGTTCGGCCACCCGTTCGGAGTGTCCAGCCGGGGTGTAGCCCGCGATATCAGTGAGACGCGAGAGGGTCCGGATGGTCTGCAGGTAGGTCGCCCGGATCGAGATGAACCGTCGGAAGGCGAACTGCGACAACATGAGTGGCACCAGGAAGAGGGGCACTGCGGCCACCCCGAGGGGCCTGGCTGCGAGCGCGATGAGGACCCCGGTCACGGCGAGCGCCGAGGACAGGAGGAACGTCTGTCGGACTTCGTCCCGGACAGCCCGCGCCCACGTCCTGCGTCCGCGGGGCAGGACGACACTCGAGGTGACGAGCACATCGGCCACGAGACCGGCCAGCGCGATGGCCAGCATGAGTAGGGCCTGCTGCCACGGTGGGAGGCCATCAGATAGGGCAGCTCTTCCCGGCTGCTGGCCAAGGTGCACGTTGCGGTAGAGCAGCACCACGGTGATGATGGCGATGAGGCGCCCGATGACGTTGATCGAGCGCAATGGTCTATCCGTCAGATAGCGGGCCAGCACCCCGACCCCCATCGACGTTCCCGCGACGGCGATGACGGTGTTGGCGGCATACGGCACCCAGAAGCCGTCCGGCACCTCGACGCTGAAAGCCAACCCGAAAGCGGCAGCCGTGGCAATCGGCGCGCTCTCGCGAAAGTTCTCGGCGCTCACGGACCAGAACTCACCCAGGGCAATCGCGAGACCGAAGACGCTGAGGATGAGCAGGGAGTGCGGCGCCTCCCACCCGGGCGATCCGAGGGACCGGGTCGCTGCCGTCACCACGGCCACGACTCCTACGCCCACGGCCACGGCCGAGATGCGCCAGGACCGTCCCGCTGCCCGGCTCACGGCGACCCGTCCACGGCGTGGGGTGGCCACAACTGCTTACCGAGGACGTCGCGCAGCGCCACCACGACCGCGGGGTCGAATCTCGTGCCGGACTCCACCTCGATGTCGGCCCAAGCCTGGCTGGCGCTCTGACCCGGTCGACCTGGCACATCGCTGGTCAGTTCATCGAAGCGCACCGCCACAGCCACGACCCGGCTCGCAAGTGGGATCTCATCGCCGCTCAGCCCTGACGGCGTCCCGCGGCCATCAAAGCGCTCGGCCTGGAATCGGATACCCAGTTGCGCCTCGTCGAGGAAGTCGATGCCCTGGATCATCCGCGCGCCGAGGGCGGGATGCGCGGAGACTACCTCCCGCTCCTCCGTGGTGAGGCTCGCCGGGTCGCGGCGCAGGAGCCGGGTCGGGGCGCCGAGCAGGCCGATCCCGTGCAGCATCGCCGCGAAGCGCACCGTGCTGATCTGGTGTGGCCCCAGGCCCAACTCCTCAGCGATCCACTCCGCGACTCGGGCACATCGTGACGCTCGCCCAGCGGCGGCCGGCGCCTTGGTGTGCAGCGCGGTCACGAGCGTCTCGATGACTCGCTCGTGGGCTCGCATCTCATCGCCGTACTGGATGAAGGCCCAGCGTGCCGCGAGAAGTGGCGCGAGGATGAGGACGGCGCTGAACGCTCCGAGCCCGGCCGGGAACCACAGCACCACGAAGAGGAAACCGATGACCCCGTAGCCGATGTAGGCCACCCCGGAACCCATCAGGACACCGCGCATGACCACCGCGAACGGGGTGCCTCGGTGCAAGCGGATGACGCCTCCGAGCAGGGCTGCGTTGGTGAGACACTGCACGACGTCCGCCACCGCCAGGGGGATCCCGACCTGAAGGGTCAACGCAGAGACCCCGGTCACCCCCGCCACGTGCATCTGCCCGCCGACCAAGGCGTAGGCCAGACCCCCCGTCGCCCCGATGGTGGCCGACATGGCAATGTTGAACAGGCTCGTATACCAGTATTGGGGACGCAGGTCAAACAGGACCGAGACCGCTCCGACGACCGCGGCGCCGAAGGGGCCCACGATCACCGTCGAGGTGAGCAGGATGATGCTGAGGAAGGAGAACGAGACCCGGGTCCCGACATCGTCCTCCCGCAGGTTCCAACTGAGCACGCCCATGGCGCACAGCAGCACGAGCCGGGTTGGATCGGGTGCGGGGGCCACCCGCCACCCGAGAAGCGCCAGCACGATGGCAAGCACGGCGACGCCGAGGATGTAGCGGACGAGGGCGGGGGAGGCATGGGAACCTCCTGCCTGCACCGTCACAACGCCCACGCTAGCAGTGGGGGCACGAGAGCTCCGGTGACGACGTGACCGGAGCTCTCACAGGCTCGACAATTAGAGCCCAAACGTCTTTTAGGGCAGGTCGTTCAGACTCCCCAACCCCAGATGCTCAGGGCAACACGAGCGACCTCAGCCGCTAGGTTATTGATCGGAATCGACGCGAAGAGAGCGGA
>JBDTAU010000143.1:0-4526 GCA_039924465.1 Dermatophilaceae bacterium | reverse complement strand
GGTGCCACCGGTCATGTACTCGCAACCGTGATCGCCGACTCCCTCGACCACCGCCCTGGCGCCGGAGTTGCGGACGCAGAACCGTTCCCCGACCACGCCACGCAGGAAGATCTCACCGCCGGTCGCTCCGTAGCCGATAACGTTGCCAGCAATGACGTTCTCCTCCGCGGTGAGCAGCGACTCACGTGCCGGCCGGACGACGATCCGCCCACCGGACAGGCCCTTGCCGACGTAGTCGTTGGCGTCCCCGAAGAGGCGCAGCGTGATCCCGGCCGGCAGGAACGCGCCGAAGGACTGGCCGGCGGTCCCGGTCATCGTCAACTCGATGGTGTTGTCAGCGAGACCTTCTGGATGGACCCTCGTGACCCGGTTGCCCAACATCGTCCCCACGGTGCGGTTGACGTTGCGCACCGCGATCTCGGCCCGGACCTGTTCGCCGGCCTCGATCGCCGGCAGCACCCAGCTGATCAACTCGTTGTCGAGGGCCTTCTCGAGGCCGTGTTCCTGCGGCACGGACTGGTAGAGCGTGCCCCCGGACGGGTTCTCGGGCACGGCCAGGATCGGTGTCAGGTCCAGGCCGGAGGCCTTCCAGTGGGCGATCGCGTGGTCGAGGTCCAGACTGCCGACCTCGCCGACCGCCTCCTCGATCGAGTGGAAGCCGAGCGCAGCCAGGTGCTCGCGGACCTCCTCGGCGATGTACTCGAAGAAGGTCTCGACGAACTCGGGCTTGCCGGAGAAGCGGGCCCGCAACTCGGGATTCTGCGTGGCGACGCCGACCGGGCAGGTGTCGAGGTGGCAGACCCGCATCATGATGCAGCCCGAGACGACCAGCGGCGCGGTGGCGAAGCCGAACTCCTCGGCTCCGAGCAGGGCCGCGATGACCACGTCACGCCCGGTCTTGAGCTGTCCGTCGACCTGCACGACGATCCGGTCGCGCAGGCCGTTGAGCACCAGGGTCTGCTGGGCCTCGGCGAGACCGAGCTCCCACGGGGCACCCGCGTGCTTGAGCGACGTGAGCGGTGAGGCGCCCGTCCCACCGTCGTGACCAGAGATGAGCACCACGTCCGCGTGGGCCTTGGACACCCCCGCCGCGACGGTGCCGACACCGACCTCGGCGACGAGCTTGACGTGGATCCGCGCCTCCGGGTTGGCGTTCTTGAGGTCGTGGATCAGCTGCGCCAGGTCCTCGATCGAATAGATGTCGTGGTGCGGCGGCGGCGAGATGAGGCCGACGCCCGGGGTGGAGTGCCGGGTCTTGGCTACCCACGGGTAGACCTTGTGACCCGGCAACTGACCGCCCTCGCCGGGCTTGGCGCCCTGCGCCATCTTGATCTGGATGTCATCCGCCTGAGTCAGGTAGAGGCTCGTGACACCGAAGCGGCCGGAGGCCACCTGCTTGATCGCCGAGCGGCGCTCCGGGTCGAGGAGCCGCTCGGCGTCCTCTCCGCCCTCACCCGTGTTGGAGCGGGCACCGATGCGGTTCATCGCGATCGCCAGGGTCTCGTGCGCCTCCATCGAGATCGAGCCGTAGCTCATCGCCCCGGTGCTGAAGCGCCGCACGATGTCGCTGACTGGCTCGACCTCCTCGATCGGCACCGGAAGGCGGCCGGTCACCCCGGTCGCCTTGAAGGCCATCAGGCCGCGCAGCGTCATCAGCCGAGAGGTCTGGTCATCGATCCGGGACGTGTACTGCTTGAAGATGTCGTAGCGCCGCTGACGGGTCGAGTGCTGGAGACGGAAGACGGTCTCCGGGTCGAACAGGTGCGGCTCGCCCTCACGGCGCCACTGGTACTCCCCCCCGTCGTCGAGGATGCGGTGCGGCAGCCGCACCCCGTCCGGCGGGTAGGCGTGGGCGTGCCGCTCGGCCGTCTCCCGCGCCAGCACGTCGAGGCCCACCCCGCCGAGCTGCGAGACCGTCCCGGTGAAGTACAGGTCGACCAGGTCCTGCGACAGCCCGATCGCCTCGAACACCTGGGCACCGCGATACGAGGCCACGGTCGAGATGCCCATCTTGGACATCACCTTGAGGACCCCCTTGCCGAGCGCCTTGATGAGGTTGGTGACGGCCTTCTCCGGCGTCACGTCCGCGATCTCGCGGGAGCGCACGAGCTCCTCCACGGTCTCCATGGCCAGGTAGGGGTTGACGGCCGCGGCGCCGTAGCCGATGAGCAGGGCCACGTGATGCACCTCGCGCACGTCGCCCGCCTCGACGACCAGGCCGACCTGGGTGCGGGTCTTCTCGCGGATCAGGTGGTGGTGCACCGCGGCGGTGAGCAGGAGCGACGGGATCGGTGCCAGGTCCCGTCCGGAATCACGGTCGGAGAGCACCACGAAGCGGGCGCCGCGCCGGATGGCCTGCGAGACCTCGGCAAAGATCTCCGCGAGTCGTTCGCGCATCGCCCGGGCCCCGCCGTTGACGTCATAGAGGCCGCGGACGACGTGGGTCGCGTAGCCGGGCAGGTCACCATCCGCGTTGATGTGCACGATCTTGGCGAGCTCGTCGTTGTCGAGCACCGGGAAGTCGAGCACGACCTGACGGGCGTGGGCGGGCGAGGCAGAGAGCGCATTGCCCTCCGGCCCGATGAAGGTGCCCAGCGCCGTGACCAGCTCTTCGCGGATGGAGTCCAGGGGCGGGTTGGTGACCTGGGCGAATTGCTGGGTGAAGTAGTCGAACAGCAGCCGCGGTCGGGAGGAGAGCACCGCGATCGGGGTGTCCGTGCCCATCGACCCGAGAGCTTCGCCCCCCGTCCGGGCCATCGGCGTCAGCAGGATCCGCAGCTCCTCGTTGGTGTAGCCGAAGGTCTGCTGGCGCCGGGCCACCGACGCCGCGGTGTGCACGATGTGCTCTCGCTCGGGCAGGTCCCCGAGCCGGATGAGGCCGGCGTGCAACCACTCCGCGTAGGGCTGCGATCGGGCGAGCTGGGACTTGATCTCCTCGTCGCTGACGATCCGTCCGTTGCCGGTGTCGAGGAGGAACATCTTGCCCGGCTGGAGGCGGCCACGCTGGACGATGGTCGCCGGGTCGAGGTCGAGGACGCCGGTCTCGGACGCGAGGACGACGAGCCCGTCGTCGGTGACCGTGTAGCGACCCGGGCGCAGCCCGTTGCGGTCGAGGACGGCACCGACGAGGGTCCCGTCGGTGAACACGACGTTGGCCGGCCCGTCCCACGGCTCGAGGAACGTCGAGTGGAACTGGTAGAAGGCCTTGCGGGCCGGGTCCATGCTCGCGTGGTTCTCCCACGCCTCGGGGATCATCATGAGGACGGCGTGCGGCAGCGAACGGCCCCCGAGGTGGAGCAGCTCGAGGACCTCGTCGAAGCTGGCCGAGTCGGATCCTCCCGGGGTGCAGATCGGGAAGAGCCGCTCGAGGTCTCCCGGGATGATGTCGGAGGTGAGCAGGCTCTCGCGGGCCTTCATCCAGTTGCGGTTGCCCTTGACGGTGTTGATCTCGCCGTTGTGGGCGATCAGCCGGTAGGGGTGCGCGAGCGGCCAGGACGGGAAGGTGTTGGTCGAGAACCGCGAGTGGACGAGCGCGAGCTCGGTCGCGAAACGCGGGTCGGACAGGTCCGGGAAGAAGGGCTCGAGCTGGCCGGTGGTCAGCATCCCCTTGTAGACGATCGTCCGCGAGGACAACGAGGCGAAGTAGGCGTCGGTGTCGTGCTCGGCCCGTTTGCGCAGGCAGAAGGCGAGCCGGTCGAGACCCAGGCTCACCTGTCGACCCATGGAGGAGGCGACGAACAACTGCTCGAAGTGCGGCATGCAGTCTCGGGCCGCGGCTCCGACGAGATCAGCCTCGACGGGGACCTCGCGCCATCCGAGGACCCTGAGGTTCTCCACGGTGGCGAGGGCCTCGATCGCGGCCTTGGTCTGCGCCCGGGCGGCCTCCTCGCGGGGCAGGAAAACCAGCCCAGCGGCATACGCCCCGACGGTGGGCAGGGTGAAAGGGACCGACGCGCGCAGGAATTCGTCCGGCATCTGGGTGAGGATGCCGGCCCCGTCGCCGACCAGGGGGTCAGCCCCGGTCGCCCCCCGGTGGTCGAGGTTGCGCAGTGCGGTCAGCGCGTGATCGACGATGTCGTGACCGGCGCTCCCGCGCAGGGTGGCGACGAGCGCCACCCCACACGCGTCGTGCTCGTACTCGCGCCGGTAGAGGCCGACGTTCTGCGGCTGTGCGCTGAAGCGGGCGTGCGGTGTCATCGTCACCGTCCTTCTGTGTCGTCCCCTGCGTGCCATGAAAGGCAGGTGGACAGCACTGGCCACTGCGTGTGGACGAACGATAGTCCCGGAGGGCGCTCGTCCTGCCCATTGTTGCCGACGATTTCACATGCCGAGATGCCCCAACGGGCCGCGGTCATCTGCGGCGCGCCGCCGGAAGTGGCGCCACAGCCACACACCGAGCAGGAAGACGAGCACCGAGACCCAAGTGTTGACCCGCTCGCCGATGATGTAGTTGGCCGAGTCGGAGCGCATGTTCTCGATGATGATCCGGCCGATGGGGTAACCCATGACGTAGCCGGCGAAGACCT
>JBDTAU010000142.1:0-2586 GCA_039924465.1 Dermatophilaceae bacterium | reverse complement strand
CGTCTGAAGCCGGCTGCGCAAAGTAGCTCGGCCCACGCACTACCAGTGGAATGGGCGGCCAAGGGGTGGAGCGGACCCTGAGTCAGCCCGCGTCTTTCGCGGCGGATAGACGCACCTTCTCGGAGGCTGGCTGGGCGAGCGAATCGTGGCAGATTTCGTAAACGTCTCGCTCAGGTGGATGAGCGGGGGTCTTTGTCATGTAATTGCCTGCAGCGCGATCGAAAGTGGATCCTTTCCCCGTCGAAGCTGGCCCGCTAGCGACCCTTGGGGGCGGAGACTCCGACAGGAGTCTTGAGTTTTGCTTGACGTTTCTGGCGACCAGTCGCACTCTGGAAGTGGGTCACATCTTGCTCCAAACCCTTGATGCACAAGGCATCGATGTCGCGTAGGGCGACCGGCCCGACCCGCGAGGGTTGGGATTTCAGCGCAGTGAGAGCGGCCCGGACAACATCAGACTGGTCGAAGGTTGCGAGATTGAGGACCGCCGACCGAGCGAAGCCTACTGTCAACGGGCAGGATGGCCGATTTGTGTTGCCCAAGGACAACGGGCGCCGACCAATCCGAGCCAGTCCCGCACCTCGGCGGTCAGAGGCGAAGCCTCACTGGGTATCGAGGCTCAGTTGCCTGGTGACCATTGGCTCGGGTCCAGGGGAACGGGTCGGCATTCGCGTACCTTTCCGGTGGCGATGCCGACAGATCCCGACACGCCTTGCGGGATCCTGGAGGCGGCGATGACCACCGTCTCGCCGCTGCTGACATCGCGCCGGTCCAGCACCATCGAGATACCGTCCGCCCCGATAGTGAAACGGGTGGCTGAGCCGGACGTTGGGCTCGCCGGGGTGTAACGGTTCCCCGCGCACTGCTTCTGGGAGCCGAGGTACGCCACGTCGGCTGCGACGCCCTCTTCGGCCAGTGCCTTCTCCAACCCGGTCGCGTCCTCAAGCCGGTTGACCTGCACGGTGATCGTGCCTCTAGGACCGTCCCCGACCGCGTAGGCCGGCGCGGCGTGGGTGCCGGTCAGAATGAAGGCGATCGCGGTTGCGGCTGCCGCGGTGCTCACTGCCGCCATCATCGCGCGACGGCCTCGACGCGGGACCTCTGGCCTTCGTGCAGGGATGTCCTTGGTGCGCGAGGCGACGACCGAGCGGAGCTCGCCGAGCAGCTGTGCTTCGAAGGTATCGAGGTCGTTGGTCATGGTGATGCCTCCGTGGAAAGGGTGCCGTAGTGACCCGAGGTGGACGTCTCAGCGATCTGCTTCCGGGCCCGGTGCAGGCGTGCCCGTGCCGTGCCCGCACTGATGCCCAGGACCGTCGCGGCGTCGATGACGCTGAGTTCGTCGATGACCACCAGCTCGAAGACAGCACGCAACCGGGGACTGAGCTCGTTCAGACGTGCGTGTAGGCGTCGCGCTTCCTGCTGAGCATCAATGCGCTCGATCGCTCGCTCCATCGCGTCGGGCTCAAGGACGCGTTGCCCCGCCGCGCGCCCGATGACCGTTAGCCTGCGAGCTGTGCGGCGATGCTCCATCGCGACCACGTTCCTGGCGATCCCGAACAGCCACGCCCGCGGCGGGCCCGCCCCGGGACGGTATGCCTGAGCCGACTCGATCACCGCGAGGAAGACCTCGGCGGTCAGGTCAGCGGCATCGTGCGGGTCACTCACACGCCGAGAAACGAACCGCTGCACATCCTCGACGTTCTCGCGATAGAACACCTCGAACGCGTCCGGGCTGGCACCGATGTCCGAGACGTTGTCCACACTCATACTTTGCGTTTGCCCCCATCGGCGTTACATCTAGCGCGCCCGAACTTCACGAGGACCCTCGCCAACGGGCCAGTAACCAAGACGATGTAGGCAACCCTGACCGGCATAACGGTTCGACATCCTCTATTCGGCACGAACGCTCACAGAGCGGCTGGTCTCGGCCACTACGGCAGGAGGTCAAGGTACTTCTTGCCTACCGGCATGGCCCGGAAGACCATCTCATCACCGCTCAGGAAGACCAGCACCACCGTCTCCAGCAGACCGGCGCTGGTGTCGAAACCCAGGCGCAACTCCCGCCCGAGTGGCCATCCTCCTCGAGAAGGCCAACAACGCCCACTCTGCCGCCTGGATCGCATCCTCCGGGCAGACGCCTTGCTGGAACGTGCTCAGGTGGACCTTTACGCGGCGAAGTGACGCACCGTCAGGCTGGTTTGTTGAGCGGATCGCGGTGTAGCAGCGACTTTGGCTAGGCGGTTGCGTTCAGATGTCGAGGATCCCGTCGTGCGCGGCGCTGGCCGGTGGCAGGGCGCCGGTGTCGAGATCTTCTATGAGGTGGATGACGGCGGTTTCGTGGTTGACGGCCCGGCCCAGTTCGTCGAACAGTGGCACGCGCCGGCGCAGCACCAGGCCGGGGTAGCGCTGGTAGGAGAAGGTCCACTCCAGGCAGGTGTCGGGCCACTGCCCGCTCAGACGGGTACGGGCGTGGCTGACCCCGGCGGTCAGGGGTGAACCGGCGCCCTCACTGTCATGCCCGTCGTCGATGGACTCGTGAGCCGCCAGGACCTGCTGGGTTAGGAGTCTGTGTCCAGCGGTCGTGGCACC
>JBDTAU010000141.1:0-3703 GCA_039924465.1 Dermatophilaceae bacterium | reverse complement strand
CGCCTCGCTCGATCAGGACTACACCAAGTGGCCATGCATCGACCAGGAGCTGCTCTCCACCTACGGCAAGGGCCTGATCGTCACCACAGGGTGCCCGTCCAGCGAGATCCAGACCCGGCTCCGGCTCGGGCAGTACGACCAGGCCCGGCAGGCCGCCAGCGACCTGCGGGACATGTTCGGCGCTGACAACGTCTTCTGCGAGCTGATGGACCACGGGCTCGACATCGAGCGCCGCGTCCAGAAGGACCTGCTACGACTGGCCCGGGACCTGAAGCTGCCACTGCTGGCGACCAACGACCTGCACTACACGCGGGCCGAGGACGCCAAGGCGCACGCCGCCCTGCTCTGTGTCCAGTCCGGCTCGACGCTGATGGACCCCAACCGGTTCAAGTTCGACGCCGACGAGTTCTACCTCAAGTCCGCGCAGGAGATGCGGCACGTGTGGCGGGAGCTGCCCGAGGCCTGCGACAACACGCTGCTCATCGCCGAGCGGTGCGAGGTCTCCTTCACCGAGGGTGAGGGGCGCTACATGCCGCGCTTCCCCTGCCCCGAGGGTGAGAACGAAACCTCCTGGTTCATCAAGGAGGTCGCGGCCGGCCTGGTCCGTCGCTTCCCCGACGGGGTGCCGGACTACGCCCGCAAGCAGGCGGCCTACGAAGAGGACGTCATCGTCTCCAAGGGCTACCCCGGCTACTTCCTCGTCGTGGCGGACTTCATCAACTGGGCCAAGGACAACCGCATCCGGGTCGGGCCCGGCCGTGGCTCGGGTGCCGGCTCGATGTGCGCCTACGCGATGGGGATCACCGACCTCGACCCGGTCCCGCACGGCCTGATCTTCGAGCGGTTCCTCAACCCCGAGCGCATGTCGATGCCCGACTTCGACGTCGACTTCGACGAGCGCCGCCGCGGTGAGGTGATCCGCTACGTCACGCAGAAGTACGGTGAGGAGCGGGTGGCCCAGATCGTCACCTACGGGACGATCAAGGCCAAGCAGGCCGTCAAGGACGCCTCCCGCGTGCTGGGGCATCCGTTCTCCATGGGGGAGAAGCTCACCAAGGCGATGCCGCCGGCGGTCATGGGCAAGGACGTCCCGCTCAAGGACATCTTCAACCCCGAGGCCAAGCGCTACAACGAGGCCGGCGACTTCCGGGCCGTGCACGATGAGGACCCGGCCGCGCAAGAGGTCGTCGCGACGGCACTCGGGCTCGAGGGGCTGAAGCGCCAGTGGGGCGTGCACGCGGCGGGCGTCATCATGAGCAGCGAGCCGCTCATCGACGTCATCCCGATCATGCGACGGCTGCAGGACGGGCAGATCATCACCCAGTTCGACTACCCGAGCTGCGAGTCGCTCGGGCTGGTCAAGATGGACTTCCTCGGGCTGCGCAACCTGACGATCCTCGACGACGCGATCGACAACATCAAGCTCAACAGGGACGAGGACATCGACCTCGACGCCCTTTCCAAGGACATGACCGACCCGGCGACCTACGAGCTGCTCGGCCGCGGCGACACGCTCGGGGTCTTCCAGCTCGACGGTGGCGGGATGCGCTCGCTGCTGCGTCTCATGCAGCCGGACAACTTCGAGGACATCTCGGCGGCCCTCGCCCTCTATCGCCCCGGCCCGATGGGCGTCAACGCGCACACCAACTTCGCGCTGCGCAAGAACGGCAAGCAGGCGCTGACCCCGCTCGACCCGAAGCTGGAGGGCAAGCTCCAGCCCGAGATGATCGCAGCGCTCGACCCCATCCTCGGGATGACCTACGGCCTGGTCATCTACCAGGAGCAGGTCATGGAGATCGCCCAGAAGCTGGCCGGCTACACGCTGGGCAGCGCCGACCTGCTGCGCCGGGCCATGGGCAAGAAGAAGAAGGAAGTCCTCGACGCCGAGTACGTCCCCTTCAGCGAGGGCATGACGGCCAAGGGCTTCAACGCGGCCTCCGTCAAGGCCCTCTGGGAAGTCCTCGTCCCGTTCTCCGACTACGCCTTCAACAAGGCGCACACCGCCGCCTACGGGCTGGTGTCCTACTGGACCGGCTACCTCAAGGCCAACTACCCGGCCGAGTACATGGCGGCCCTGCTGACGAGCGTGCGCGATGACAAGGACAAGTCGGCGCTCTACCTCAACGAGTGCCGCCGGATGGGCATCAAGGTCCTGCCGCCCGACGTCAACGAGTCGATCGCCAACTTCGCTGCGGTCGGCACCGACATCCGCTTCGGCCTGGCCGCGATCCGCAACGTCGGGCTGCCCGTCGTCGAGGCGATCATCAAGGCGCGTGACGACAAGGGCGCCTTCTCATCGTTCAAGGACTTCCTGTCCAAGGTGCCTGCCGTCGTCTGCAACAAGCGCACGATCGAGTCCCTCATCAAGGGGGGCGCCTTCGACTCGCTCGGTGAGAGCCGTCGTGGTCAGGTGGAGGTGCACGAGCGCTACATCGATGCGCTCGTCGAGGTCAAGAAGCAGGAGGCGATCGGGCAGGACAGCCTCTTCGGCTCCTTCGGCGGCGCTGGAGACGCGGACAACGGTGAGACCAGCGGGGCGGACGCCTTCGACGGGCTCCCGCCGGTGCCGACCGGCGAGTGGGACAAGGCGACCCTGCTGTCCTTCGAGCGCGAGATGCTCGGCCTCTATGTCAGCGACCACCCGCTCTACGGCATCGAGCACATCCTGGCCTCGCACGCGGACACCACGATCGCCTCGCTCATGGGGGACGAGGGCAAACCCGACGGCACGACGGTCACGGTCGCGGGCCTGATCACCAGCCTGCAGCTGAAGCGCACCAAGAAGGGCGACCTCTGGGCCATCGCCATGGTCGAGGACCTCGACGGCGCGATCGAGTGCCTCTTCTTCCCCTCGTCCTACCTGACCTACTCGACGATGCTGGCGCAGGACACCGTGTGCGCGGTCAAGGGGCGAGTCTCCGCCCGGGACGACTCGATCTCGATTTTTGCCCAGGAGTTGCTGATCCCGGACATCAAGGAGGGACCGCGCGGTCCGGTCGTGCTGACGATGCCGCTCGGCCAGGTGACGTCGGCGCGCGCCGAGCGCCTCCGCGAGATCCTGCGGGAGCATCCCGGTGCCACCGAGGTCCACGTCAAGCTGACCCAGCCGGGTCGGTCGGTGCTCATGTCGCTCGATGACCAGCTCCGGGTCAACGCCACCGCTGCCCTCTTCGCCGACATCAAGGCGCAGTTCGGCGCGGGCGTCCTCGGGTAGAGCCGCACCGATGCCGCCGTATGCCGCTCAGCGCGGTCCCCGATGAAGGGTGCCGACCGCAGACGGCTGCGTCGGGCACGGATGGCCGCGCTCGGCCTCGCCCCAGCCCTGGGCTCTGCTACGTCGCCGCTCCCGGCCGTGGACATCGCCCGCGAGCTCGGCGCGCTGCAGGCCCAGGACTACCGAAGTGGTGCCTGGTCACTCGGGGTCCGCTCGGGCCTGACCCTGGCGCAGATCGAGCAGGCCGTCCTCGACCGGACGATCGTGCGGACCTGGCCGATGCGCGGCACGCTCCACTGGGTCGCAGCCCAGGACGCCCGCTGGATGTGTGAGCTGCTCGCCGGACGCGCCCTGCGCTCGGCGGGTGCCCGACATCGACAACTGGGCATCACGCAGGCGCAACTGGCCCGGGCCGGAGAGTTGTTCGAGGCTCACCTGACCGAGCCGATGAGCCGGCCCGACGTGATGGCGCTGCTCGCCGCGGCCGGG
>JBDTAU010000140.1:0-3961 GCA_039924465.1 Dermatophilaceae bacterium | reverse complement strand
TGATGCTTCCGGCACAAAAGTGCGCACGACCACTTCAGATCAGGGCAGTTTCGTTCTGACCCTGACGTATGGGGATCATTGGATCGTCGAACTCCAGCAGGCAATGGTGCCGTGATGAGACGTCTCGTGTGGTTATGCCTCGCGGCAGTGGTGCCGGCGGCACTCATTACTGCTCCGGCGGTGGCTTCACAAGAGGAATCTGACCCATGCGCTGACGCAGCCCTGCACTGCTCACAGACAGTCCAAGCGGTGTACGTGCGAGGCATGACGCGGGATGAGGTTCGGAATCTGCCGAAGGCGCCGGGTGACAAGGGTGGGGCGGTCATGCCCGCGGATACGAAGAAGCAACCGGTGTATGAGTACCGAACCCTGGCGAATTGCGATGCGGCGGTGCCGGATAGTGTCGGTGAGGACGCGTCCTGCGCCCGAGCGCTCAACAGTTGTCCAGAGGACACGATCGGTCCGCTCTCGCGGATCTGGCGTCGGACGATGGTCGACGGGCGTCAGACCGCCCCCTGGGGGAGCGTCGGGCTGACCTGCCACACGGACATCGCGCCGGGGGCGCGACCGACGATCTCCATGGCCGACATCAAGGCACAGTTCATGCGCACGCCGTGGGCCAAGCCGCAGGTCTCGAGTCAGCCGGCCGGGAAGGTCACGTTGGTGAACTTGGCGACGTTCTATCAGGTGGGCTGGTCGGAGAGGGGTTTCGAGCCGGGCGAGGTTGATTCTTCGATGCTTCGGGGGTTCAACGTCCGGATCCGGCCGAAGCTGGTGGGCTTCACGTATGCCTTTGGTGACGGTTCCTCACTGGGCCCCACCTTGTCGCACGGTGGGGTGTACCCAGATGGCGAGGTGACCCATGTGTACCGGCAGCGGGGAGAGTTCCCGGTGCGGGTCGACACGACGTTTGGTGCGGACTTCAGCCTCGATGGACGGACGTGGGATGAGATTCCATCCACGGTGACGGTTCCTGGCCCGGTCACCGCAGTCACGGTCAGGGAGGCCCGGGCGGTGCTGGTCAACGAGTGACGACATCGTCAACGAGGCACGGTCACGCAGCCGCGAAAGCTGGCTCAGCGGCATACGCCAGATGGTAATTGGGCCCCCTGGCGGACTTCAAGATTGGGTAACGTTTCGCCGTTCTGCGCAGGACGCTGCGACTTCTGGGGTAGGCATGGGAAGTGCGGTGGGCGCACAGCAGGGTGCGCGCCCTCAGGGATGACCAACGGGTTGGTTGGAGTATCGCGTGGCGGAAGTCAGGTTGGACGGTGTGGGGAAGGTCTATGCGGACCGGACCCGAGCGGTCACTGACCTGAACCTGACCGTGGCCGAGGGCGAGTTCCTCGTCCTCGTCGGTCCGTCCGGCTGCGGCAAGACGACGGCGTTGCGGATGATCGCCGGCCTCGAAGAGATCAGCGAGGGCACGATCACCATCGGCGATCAGGTCGTCAACCGCGTACCGTCCCGGGATCGGGACGTGGCCATGGTCTTCCAGAGCTACGCCCTCTATCCGCACCTGTCGGTCCGCGACAACATCGGCTTCGGCCTGCAACTGCGCAAGATGCCGAAGGCAGAGATCTCGCGCCGGGTGGAGCACGCCGCCGAGATCCTCGGACTGACCGCACACCTAGACCGCAAACCCCGCAACCTCTCTGGTGGGCAGCGACAGCGGGTCGCCATGGGGCGAGCCATCGTGCGTGAGCCACAGGCGTTCCTCATGGACGAGCCGCTGTCCAACCTCGACGCGAAGTTGCGCGTGCAGATGCGTGCCGAGATTGCCTGGCTGCAAAGGGATCTCGGCGTCACGACGATCTATGTGACGCACGACCAGACCGAGGCGATGACGCTCGGCGACCGGGTGGCAGTGATGAGCAAGGGACTCCTGCAGCAGGTGGACAACCCACAGACGCTCTATGACCACCCGGTGAACCTCTTCGTCGCGGGATTCATCGGCTCTCCGGCGATGAACCTCATGCGGGCTCGACTCGAGCGCGACGACGGGCACCTGACGATCCTGCTTGGTGATCAACGCCTCACGGTTCCCGAGTCGGTGCTGGCTGAGCGTGAGGGCCTACGCGAGCGGATCGGGACCGAGGTCGTCGTGGGGATCCGGCCCGAGGACATGGAGGACGCGGACATGAGCGGCACGGACACTAATGTGCTCACGTCCACGGCTGAACTCGTCGAGGCGATGGGCTCCGACGTCATGGTCCACTTCATCGTGGCTGCGGCACGCGTCGACCCCAGTGATGCCGCGGAGGCCGCCCTTGAGGCGCACCCGAGTGCCGGAGTGGCCAGTGCGAGCGGGGACCAGACCACCGTCACTGCTCGCTGCAGCCCGCGGACTGAGGCCCGGCGCGGGCAGCCGGTGCGCATCGCCGTCGACACGAGACGGTTGCACTACTTCGACCCGGCGGACGGCGGCGCGATCGGCTACCAGGTGCCCGCCGGAGCCGGTTCATCTCAACCAAACCACAGAACCGAATCCCGGAAGGAAGCATGATGAAGAGCACCGTGCGAATGACTGCTGTGTTGGCTGGGCTCGCGCTTGCTGCTGCAGGCTGTGGCTCGTCCGATAACGGCAACACCACCGCCCCGCCGGGATCCACCGGCGGAGCGGGAGCAGGGACCTCGACCGAGACGGGCTCCGCCGCCGCGCTGCCCAAACTCGACGGCACCACCCTCGAAGTGGCCGCCGTATGGACCGGCGACGAGCAGAAGAACTTCCAGAAAGTGCTGGCTGACTTCGAGCAGAAGACCGGCGCCACCGTGAAATACACCTCGACCGGCGACCAGATCGCCAGTGTCCTGACCCCGCGCGTCAAGGGTGGCAGTCCACCCGATGTTGCGGTCCTGCCCCAGCCCGGGCTGATGGCGCAGTTCGTTGCCAGCGGCGCCCTCAAACCGCTGACCAACACGGTGTCGGATGCCGTCGATGCCAACTACTCGCCCGTGTGGAAGGACCTGGGAACCGTCGACGGGAAGCTTTACGGCGTCTGGTTCAAGGCGTCGAACAAGTCGACCGTCTGGTACAACGTGCACCAGTTCGAGGCGGGCGGTGTGCAGCCGCCCAAGACCTGGGATGAGTTCGTCAAGACGGCCAAGACGCTCTCCGATGCCGGTCAGGAGCCCGTCTCGATCGGCGGCGCCGACGGCTGGACGCTCACGGACTGGTTCGAGAACGTCTACCTCAGCCAGGCGGGACCGGAGATGTACGACAAGTTGACCAAGCACGAGATCCCGTGGACCGACCCGTCGGTCAAGCAGGCGCTCGAGACGCTGGCCCAGATCTGGGGCGACCCGGCGCTGCTGGCGGGCGGTACCAGTGGGGCGCTGCAGGCCGACATGCCGACCTCGGTGACCAAGGTCTTCTCCGACCCGCCGAAGGCGTCCATGGTCTACGAGGGTGACTTCGTCGCGGGCGTCATCACGAGCTCGACGAAGGCCAAGCTCGGCATCGACGCGAAGTTCTTCCCGTTCCCCTCGGTCGGCGCGAACCCGGCCGTCGTCGGAGGTGGAGACGTGGCCGTGGCGTTCAAGGACAACGACGGCGCCATGGCCCTGCTCCACTACCTCGCCACCCCGGAGGCGGCCGAGATCTGGGTCAAGGCCGGGGGGTTCACCTCGCCGAACAAGAACGTCTCCCTCGACGTCTACCCGGACGACACCTCCAAAGAGATCGCCCAGGGACTCATCGACGCCGGTGATGCCTTCCGGTTCGACATGTCCGACCAGGCTCCGTCGGCCTTCGGTGGCACCAAGGGGGCCGGCGAGTGGAAGGATCTCGCCGACTTCCTCCGCAACCCCAAGGACATCGAGGGCGTCATGAAGTCCCTTGAGGCGGATGCCGCCAAGGCGTACGGGAAGTCATGAGCTGCGGGCCAGGCAGACGAAGGGCGGGACGGATCTGAGATGACACGGGCGTCGGCAGCGTCTCCGGGGGCGGCATGAGCACGCC
>JBDTAU010000139.1:0-6275 GCA_039924465.1 Dermatophilaceae bacterium | reverse complement strand
ACTGGCCCCTCGACGGTCGCGTCAACGCGCGTCAGTGCCCATCCGGCACGTCACGGCGGATCAGTGGGAGCTGGCTCCCTCCGCCCCGTAGCCCGTGAGCGAACGAACCTCCATCTCGGCGTACTTGGCAGCGTCGTACTCACGGCTGGTCACCGTGCCGATGTAGCCGAGGATGAAGCCGAGCGGAATCGAGATGATGCCGGGGTTGTCGAGCGGGAACCAGGAGAAGTCCACGCCTTGGAGCATCGACGGACTCTTGCCGGTGACGGCGTCGACCGGCTTGCCCGAGACCACCGGGCTGAAGATGATCAGCGTGATCGCACTGATCAGACCGCCGTACATGCCCCAGAGCGCCCCGCGGGTGTTGAACCGCTTCCAGAAGAGCGAGTACAGAATCGTCGGCAAGTTCGCGCTGGCAGCCACCGCGAACGCGAGCGCCACCAGGAATGCGATGTTCTGACCCATCGCGAAGATGCCACCGAAGATCGCCACCGCGCCGAGGCCGAGAGCCGCGATCCGGGCGACCTTGACTTCTTCTTCTGGAGTGGCCTTGCCGTCCTTGAAGACCGTGTTGTACACGTCGTGGGACAGCGATGCACTGGCCGTGATGGTGAGGCCGGCGACCACCGCGAGGATGGTGGCGAACGCGATGCCGGAGATGATGCCGAGCAGGATCTCGCCTCCGAGGTGATAGGCAAGCAGCGGAGCCGCCGAGTTCGCCCCACCGGGTGCTGCCTTGATCTCCTTCGCTCCGACCATCTGTGCGGCACCGAAGCCGAGCACCAGCGTGAAGAGGTAGAAGAGCCCGATCAGCCAGATCGCCCACTCGACGGACTTGCGCGCTTCCTTCGATGACGGGACGGTGTAGAAGCGCATCAGCACGTGGGGCAGTCCGGCGGTGCCGAGCACCAGGGCCAGCGACAGCGAGATGAAGTCGAGCGGGTTCTTGTACTGCAGCCCCGGCGTCAGCAGGTCACGCACGCTACCGTCGGCGGCCTTGGGGGCAACGTCGTTGGCGGCGCCGAGCAACGTCGAGAGGTTGAGGCCGAAGTTGCCGAGGACCCAGACGAACATGATCCCGGCGCCGGCGATGAGCAGGACGGCCTTGATCATCTGGACGTAGGTCGTGCCCTTCATCCCGCCGTAGATCACGTAGACGAGCATGATCAGGCCGACGAAGATGATGACGAAACGCTGTCCCCAGACGTCGGTGATGCCGAGAAGCAGGGCCACCAGTCCGCCGGCTCCGGCCATCTGGGCGAGCAGGTAGAAGAAGGAGACGGCGAGGGTCGTGATCGCCGCCGCGATCCGCACCGGGCGCTGGCGCAGCCGGAACGACAGAACGTCGGCCATCGTGTACTTGCCGACGTTGCGCAGCAACTCGGCGACGAGCAGCAGCGCCACGAGCCAGGCGACGAGGAAGCCGATTGAGTAGAGGAAGCCGTCGTAGCCATTGATGGCGATGGCACCCGCAATGCCGAGGAACGACGCCGCCGACAGGTAGTCGCCGGCGATGGCGATGCCGTTCTGGCGGCCCGTGAACGCTCGGCCGCCTGCGTAGTAGTCGGCCGCGGTCTTCTTGCCGCGAGAGACCCGGAGCACGATGACCAGGGTGATGATGACGAACAACGCGAAGATCACGATGTTGAGCACGGGGTTGCCGACCGCGACGGCCTCGACGGCAGCCAGGGAGAGTGCAGTGGTGCTCATGAGCCGCCCTCCATCCGGGCTGCCAGGCGCGAGGCCCTGGTGTCGAACTCACGGTCGGCCCATCGCATGTAGATGATGGTGATCGCGAAGGTCGTGACGAACTGGAGCAGACCCAGGATCAGGCCCCACGTGATGTTGCCGAAGACGCGGGTTCCCATGAACTCTCTGGCGAACACCGCGAGGAGCACGTAGAGGAAGTACCACGTGAGGAAGAAAGCGGTCATCGGGAAGACGAAGCTGCGGAACTTGCGGCGTAGGTCGATGAAGTCTTTAGAGTTCTGCATGGCGATGTAGGGATCGTCCACTTCAATCTGATCGAGAGCCTCGTTGCTCACGGGTCACCTCCAGGCGGTTGGGTCCTGCTGGGAGATCACGGTAGGAGTCCACCGTCCGACACGGCAGCGGCCGGCGCCCGCCCATCGCCGAGCGGCGTTCGCGAAGCGGCGTGCGCGAACTCAGTCGCGACGAGCGGTCGTCTCGTCAGGACGAACGGTCGACCATTCCGGGGTGAACGGACCGCGGTTGAGCGAGAGGTGCTCCGGCGTGTGCAGCCGCACCATGGTCTGGGACGTGTGCTTCGGCATCCGGTCCCGGGTCAGGAGAGACACCACGACCATGGTCAGCACCGCTGCCGGGACCGTGATGGCGGCCGGCTGGGTGAGGATGGCACTGCGCCAGCCCTGTGAATCGAATCCGAAGGTGGTTGCCACGACGGCGATCATCGAGAGGGTGCCACCGACCACCATCCCGGCGATGGCACCCGTCGACGTCAGCCCCCGCCACCAGATGCCGAGCACCAGCAGCGGGCAGAACGTCGATGCGGCAACCGCGAAGGCCAGCTCGACGGCATGGGCCACGGGGACATTGGCCGAGGCGACGGTGAGGCCGACCGCCACGGTGACGGAGACCACCGTGGCCAGTCGAAAGGTGCGGATCCCCCGCTCGTGGCTGCGCCCGCGCCGGATCAGGTCCTGGCTGAGCACACCGGCCACGGAGACGACCAGCCCGGTCGAGGTGGACAGGAAGGCGGCGAAGGCCCCGGCCGCGACCAGGGCCGTCAGCATCTCCGCGAGCGCCCCGTCAAAGATGCGGCTGGGCAACTCGAGCACCACCGCGTCCGCGCGGCCGGCGGCGACGAGGTCCGTCGCGAGGACCCGGCCCAGGATGCCATAGAGGATGGGGAGCAGGTAGAAGGAGCTGAGCAGGGTCAGCACGACGAGCGTCGTGCGTCGAGCCGCGCGGCCATCGGGGTTGGTGTAGAAGCGAACGACGACGTGGGGCAGCCCCATGGTGCCGAGGAACGTGGCCAGCATCAGCGAGTAGGTCAGGTAGATCGAATGCTCGCCCGACATGGGCGCCACCCAGTCGCTCACGTCGATGGCCCCCACGATCTCGCTGGCGCCACCGGTCATCCACAGGCCCAGGAAGAAGAACACGGGTGTCAGCAGCGCGACCAGCTTGAGCCAGTAGTGGAAGGCCTGCACCAACGTCACGCTGCGCATGCCGCCCGGCAGGACGTTGAGGCACACCACGATCGCGACCAACACCTGCCCGACCCACGAGGGTGCGCCAGTCAGGGTGCGCAGGGTCAGTCCGGCCCCCTGGAACTGCGGGATGAGGTAGAGCATCCCGATCCCGACCACCAGGACACTCGCGACCTGCCGCGCCGCGCGGGACTCGACCCGCATCTCGGCAAAGTCAGGCACCGTGTAGGCGCCCGACCGTCGTAGTGGCGCGGCGACGAAGACGAGCAGCAGGAGGTATCCGGCGGTCCACCCCACCGGGAGCCAGAGCATGTCCACGCCACGCGCGACGATGAGGCCGGCCACGCCGAGGAAGGACGCCGCCGACAGGTACTCGCCGCTGATCGCCGAGGCGTTCAGCACCGGCCCCACTCCTCGGGAGGCGACGTAGAAGTCACCCATCGTGCGGGACAGCCGCAGCCCGAAGGCAGCGATTCCCAACGAGGTCAGCGCCACGATGAGACCGGCCAACACGCTCGCGGTCGCGTTCACCGGCCATCCAGCAGATCGCTGAACCGTGCCTCGTTGCGCTCCGCCTGACGCACGTAGGCCCACGCGAGTGCGACGATCTCGACGAAGGCGACGACCGAGAGCAGCAACCACGGCACCGGGATCCCGAGGACCTGGATCCGGGCGAACGCCGGGAACAGCCGGAACACCAGCGGGAGCACCCCGAGGGTCACCACGAGCACGGCGAGCACGCCGAGCGCCAGTCGTAGCTGGCTGCGCATGAGGGAGGTGAGGTAGACCTCGCCCAGTCGGGTCTGCGCATCGATCTCCGCAGCGATCGTCGTGCGCCGGGTCCGGGCGGCGGAGGTTCGCGGACTCGAGATCCGCACCCGGGCAGGCGCGTCCTCGGGTGTCATGAGCGACCCACGGTCACGATGGCCGTCCGCGCCCGGGTGGTTGAGCTCGGCGCACGAGCAGGTCCCGCAGGACCCGCGTGTGGCGCCGGCTCACGACCAGCTCGTGCCCTCCGACGAGCACCGTGTAGCGGCCCGATTCGGTGCGCCACTCGGCGATGTGCCCGAGCGCGACGATGAACGAGCGATGGATCCTGACAAAGCCGGCGTCCCGCCATTGATCAGCCAGCGTGGTGAGCGGGGTCCGGATCAGGTGGCTGCCCTGGGCGGTGTGCAAGCGGGCGTAGTCACCCTGCGCCTCCACGAAGAGCACGTCCGAGCGGGACAGGATGCGACTCACCCCACCGAGTTCGACCACGATGCTCTCGTCGTCCGAGGCGACCGCAGCCTCGCGTCCCTCGATCCGGTTGACGACCCGGCGGACCGCCTCCGCGAGCCGTTCCTCCCGCACGGGCTTGAGGACGTAGTCGACGACGTTGAGCTCGAAGGCGTCGACCGCGTGCTGCTCGTGCGCGGTCACGAAGACCACGGGTGGGCGCGCGGTGAAGCGGGACAGCACCCGGGCCAGGTCGAGACCGTCGAGGCCCGGCATCTGTACGTCGAGGAAGACCGCATCGACCTGCTGCTCGTGCAGGATCCGCAGCGCGCCCTCCCCGGAGTCGGCCGACAGGACCTGGCCGATCCGGTCGTCACGTCCCAGGAGCCACACCAGTTCATCACGAGCGGGTGCCTCGTCGTCCACCGCCAGCACCCGCAGCGGCGATCGGCTGTCCTCGGTCCCCTGGTCACCACTCATACGTGCACTCCCGGACGGAACTTGGGCAACCGGACGATGACGCGGGTGCCCGCGCCGACGGCGGTCTCGATGACGAGACCGTACTCGTCACCGAACGCGGCCCGGAGCCGCTCGTCCACGTTGGCGAGGCCGACCGAGTCCAGGCTGTGATCGCCGGCCAGGGCGGCCCGCACCCGTTCAGGGTCTTCCCCCGAACCGTTGTCCTCGATGGTGACGAGACAGTCGTGTCCGGCGTCCTGCGCGATGATGGTGAGCGTCCCCCGACCGGGGCGGCCCTCGAGCCCGTGCCGGACGGCGTTCTCCACGAGCGGCTGCAGGCACAGGAACGGCACGACGACCGGCAGCACCTCCGGCGCCACCCGCACCGTCACGGCGAGCCGGTCGCCGAAGCGGGCTCGTTCGATGACGAGGTAGGCCTCGATCGACCGGAGCTCCTCGGCCAACGTCGTGTACTCACCGTGCTTGCGGAAGGAGTACCTGGTGAACTCCGCCAGCTCGAGCAGCAGCTCACGGGCCCGGTCCGGATCGGTCCGGGTGAACGACGCGATGGCGGTCAGCGAGTTGTAGATGAAGTGGGGGCTGATCTGGGCGCGCAGCGCCCGGACCTCGGCCTCCATGAGGCGGGTCTTGGCTGCGTCCAACTCGGCCAGCTCCAGTTGACCGGACACCCACCGGGCCACCTCGTTGGTCGCTCGCACCAACCCGGCGGAGGCCTTCGTCGTGAAAACCTGCAAGGTGCCGATCACCAATTCGTCAACGTCGAGCGGGGCGATGATGGCCTCCCGGACGGGGCACCCAACGTCGCCACAGGACACGTCCATCCCGTTCACCACCACCGTTCGCCCATGCGCCAGGGTCTGCTGGGCGAGCCGCACCAGCTGCTCAGCATGAGTGGCATGGCCACCCTCCCAAGCCAGGGCAACCGTCGTGTCGGTCATCGCGACCGCTGGCGCCCCGAGCATGGCGCGCAGGAACCGCAGCGACTTCTCCGCCGCCACCGGCGTGAGGCCGCCACGCAGCGGGGGCGAGGCGAGCGAGGCCGTGTGCAGGGTGCGGAACGTGGTCCGGTCCGCGTCGCTGCCCAGCTGGTCCCGGCGCAGGAGGGCGCCCCACAACGTCATGCGGCCACTGTAGGGCGTGGCAGGGCCCGGCCAGCGCATCGGAGACCGTCGAATCCGCCGCTGTCGCGGCACCTGCTTCGGTGCCCAGCGGGGCAGCGTGACGACACCGTCAGCCGCCCCCGGGCCCCTCAATCGGTATCTTCCTCGCTGCCGTCGTCGCCCTCGTGGCGCACCTGCCACAGCCCCGACCGGCGCTCGGCCTCGAGCTCCTCCTGGGTCGCTGCGCGGGCGGCATACCGGTCCTTCTGGGCCTCCCGCTTCT
>JBDTAU010000138.1:0-5034 GCA_039924465.1 Dermatophilaceae bacterium | reverse complement strand
GGCGCTCGACTGGATCACCCGCCTGATCGCCATCGACACCACGAGCCGGGACAGCAACCTGCCGCTCATCGACCTGGTGGCTGAGCAGGTCCGCGCCCACGGGGTCGAGCCCGTCCTCGTCCCCAATGACGACGGGACCAAGGCGAACCTCATCGCGACCTTCCCTGCGGCCGACGGCAGCACGGACGGCGGCATCGTCCTGTCCGGACACACCGATGTCGTTCCGGTTGACGGGCAGGCGTGGAGCAGCGACCCGTTCACGCCCGAGGTCCGCGAAGGCCGGCTCTATGGGCGCGGCACCTGTGACATGAAAGCCTTCATCGGGGTCGTCGTCAGCCGTCTCGCGAGCATCGCCGAGCGGCCACTCTCCCAGCCGATCCACCTCGCCTTCTCCTATGACGAGGAGATCGGCTGCGTCGGCGCCGAGGACCTCGTCAAGGACCTCGCCGGTCGCGGCCTGCGCCCGCGCGCGTGCATCGTCGGCGAGCCCTCCAGCATGCGGGTCATCCACGGGCACAAGTCGATCAACGTCATCCAGGTGGACTTCCACGGGGTCGCCGCGCACTCCTCACTCACGCCCCACGGCGTCAATGCCATCGAGTATGCCGCTGAGTTCGTCCGCTTCGTCCGCTCGCTCGCTGACGGGTTCCGTGAGCAGGGCCCCTTCGACCCGGCCTATGACGTGCCCCACACGACCTGCAGCAGCAACCTGGTCTCCGGGGGGATCGCAGTCAACACCGTGCCGGCCGACTGCCAGCTCACCTTCGAGTTCCGCACCATCACGCAGGACGATCCGCAGGATGTCCTGAGCCGGTGCCGCGCCGAGCTCGACCGGATCGAGGTGCAGATGAAGCAGGAGGACCCGGCCGCGCGGATCGAGGTGACGGTCATCGCGCAGGCACCGGGGCTGGACACGGCCCAGGACTCCGAAGTGGTCGAGCTGGCCGTCGGCTGCGGCGGCCTGCGCACCGACGACAAGGTGGCCTACGCCACCGAAGCCGGGCTCTTCGACCGAGTGGCCATCCCGACCGTCGTCTGCGGACCGGGTGACATCGCGCAGGCACACGCCCCGGACGAGTTCGTCACTCTGGACCAGATCGCGCACTGCGAGCGCTTCATCGACGCGGTCATCGCCCGCGCCCGCAGCTGAGCCTCGCGGCGGCGGCGAGCGGCGGCGGCTAGCGGCTAGCGGCTAGCGGACGAGGATGAACGCTGCGGCGGCAACCACCGCGCCGATGACGCCGCCGCCGATGACCTGGGCGACGCTGTGTCGCCCCTCGCGCCACCGCGCCCAGCCAAGCACCGGCAGGGCCAGCGCCGCGATGGCCCCCGCGAGGTGGTTCTCGATCGCCAGCACGGCTACCGCTCCGGACGCGACAGCCAGGTGCAGGGATGCTTTCCACACCAGGGTGATCGCCCCCATCACCGCCAGCCCCGCGAGCATCGCCACGACGAGCGCGACCAACGCTCGAGGCGCCCCGGCGAACGCAAGGACGGCCAGTGCGAGTGCGACGCAGCCGGCGGCCGCGGCGAACAGCCACGGACGCTGATCGCGTCGGACCACCTGCCGGTCGGACACCCTGCCCGAGCGGATGGCCCGGAACAGGATGGCGTAGGGGGCTGCGACCATGAGCACGAGGGTGATGAGCCACCAGCCCGCGCCGGCCAGCCACGTCGAGGAGTGGGTGAGCGAGACGTCGGCCATCAGGGCCAGGACGACGTTCGCCGGGGTGAGCGCCCCGGCGATCAGGCGGGCGGTCCGCGAGGGCCGGGCACGGCGCAGCCGATCCAGGTCAGCCTCACCGCGCCGCCGAGGAGCGGTCTCATTCACCCGCCCGATGCTACGTCCCGCAGGACGAGGCCCGTCCGTCGCCGGCCGTCCAGCAACTGCCCTGATCAGAGCCATCCAACTGTGACACCGAGGCGGGCCCCTGTGTGGTCCGGTCGCTCAAGGCAGGCCCTCCGCGAGGAAGGGCGGGTCATCCCCCATCAGCGCCTGGGTCAGCGACTCCTGCAGCCAGGTGAGGAAGTCGTACCACGCCATCACGTAGCCGAGCGGGTCATCGTCGGCGACGGTCTCCATGGCGTCATGCAGGGCCCGCGCGTCCTCCTCGGTGCGCATTCCCATCCGCTCGCCGAGCAGCAGGCGGACGTCGGTGAGCGCCATGAGGAAGGCCGCCGCCTGGGCGTGGTCGAGGACCACCCGGTCATCGGCGGCCGCCGCCAGTTGCTGCAGCGCGACGTCGAGATTGGCGCTCTTGCGTTGGCGCAAGCCCTCCTCGGTGAGCCGGCGGAACTCTGCAGCGATCTCGTCATCTCCCCGGTGCGCCGTGGGCAGCAGACGGTCGAGGGCCGGGTCACGGTCGGCAAAGCCGGCCGAAGGGTCAGGGTGGCCGCTCGTCGCATCGTCGTCGGTCGGCTGGTCGGCCGACAGAGACACGCCCATCGATGCGACGAGGTCGGCGAAGGCGTCTCCGGTGAGTTCGGTGTCCGGTGAGAGGAGGATGCGGGTCTGCTCCATCAAGCCGGACACCATCGTGCGCTCGAGGTCATCAAGGACGGCGACGAGCAGGTTCCCTTCAGGCAGGAAGGCACGCGCCATCAGTCATCCTTTTCGAAGGTGGCCCAGAGTCCGTAGCCCTGAAGCGCCTCGGCATCCCGCTCCATCGACTCCCGCGGGCCGTTGGACACCACCGCGCGGCCCTTCTGGTGGACATCGAGCATGAGCCGCTCAGCCTTGGCCCGGGGGTAGCCGAAGTAGCTCTCGAACACCCACGTCACGTAGGACATCAGGTTGACCGGGTCGTTCCACACGAGTGTCAGCCACGGCCGGTCCGGAGCCACGACGTCATCGGCCACGGTGACCTGCTCCTCGACCGGGGCGATGGACATCAACACTGCGGGCACGACTCCACCCTAGGGTCCTCCGTCTAGGCTGGCGACCGTGACCGTCACCGATGATCAGACCGTGCATCCGTCGACCCCTGCAGCCGCGGGGGCGCAGCGATCCGATGCGCGACCATCCGACCCGAGAGCGTCCGACCCGGTGCAGCAGGCCAGCACCGCCCTGCTGACCGACCATTACGAGTTGACCATGCTGCAGGCGGCGCTGGCCTCGGGCGAGGCGCATCGTCGGTGTGTCTTCGAGGCCTTCGCCCGACGACTTCCCGATGGCCGGCGCTACGGGGTGGTGGCCGGGACCGGGCGCTTCCTCGAGGCGCTGGAGCGGTTCCGATTCAGCGACGGAGAGCTCGGTTTCCTCTCGGACCACCACGTGGTCGACGACGCGACGATCGAGTGGCTCTCGTCCTATCGGTTCACCGGCCAGGTCAGCGGGTACGCCGAGGGCGAGTGCTACTTCCCGCAGTCCCCGGTGCTCGTGGTGGAGTCGAGCTTCGCCGAGGGGGTGCTGCTCGAGACGCTGGCGCTCTCGATCCTCAACCACGACACTGCGATCGCGTCGGCGGCCTCCCGCATGACCCGGGCCGCTGGTGACCGTCCGTGCATCGAGATGGGCAGCCGCCGCACCCAGGAAGAGTCCGCCGTGGCCGCGGCCAGAGCGGCCTACATCGCCGGATTCACCGCGACCAGCAACCTCGAGGCCGGGCGCCGCTACGGGGTGCCCACGACGGGGACCGCCGCGCACGCCTTCACGCTGCTCTACGACTCGGAGCGGGAGGCCTTCGCCGCCCAGTTGGCATCGCTCGGCGCGGGTACGACCCTGCTGGTCGACACCTACGACGTCAAGGCCGCCGTCGACCTCGCCATCGAGCTGGCCGGCCCCGACCTGGGAGCGGTGCGGCTCGACTCGGGCGACCTGCTGATCCAGGCCAAGGAGGTGCGCGCCCAGCTCGACGCGGCCGGCAACACCGACACTCGGATCATCGTCACCTCCGACCTCGACGAGTACGCGATCGCCGCCCTGGCCGCGGGACCGGTCAGCGGCTATGGCGTCGGAACGGCCCTCGTCACCGGCTCGGGGGCCCCGACTGCCTCCATGGTCTACAAACTGGTCCAGCGCCAGAACGCCTCAGGAGATCTCGAGGGCGTCGCCAAGAAGAGCAAGGACAAGAAGTCCGTCGGCGGCCGCAAGTGGGCCCTGCGCCGGCTCTCCGACCGCGGAGTGGCCCAGACCGAGGTGATCGGGATCGGCGAGGCACCGCACAACGATGGCAACGACCGGCCGCTCATGATCGAGTTGGTCCGGGACGGCGCGGTCATCGACCACCAGGACATCCACGAGGCTCGGGCCCGGCACGAGGCCTCTCGAGCCGAGCTGCCCCGGGCCGCCGGCCAACTCTCCCGAGGCGAACCCGTCATCCCGACGATCTACGAGAAGGACTGACCCGATGACCAGCACCCCCGATCCCCAGGCCGTCGCCATGGGGCACGAGTCCCCAGCACCCCGCGACACGGAAGTCAGCCCGCGCGACCGACGCGCCCTGATCATCGTCGACGTGCAGAACGACTTCTGCGAGGGCGGGTCGCTTGCCGTCGCCGGAGGCGCCGAAGTCGCCCGGGCCATCAGTGAGCACGTGACCCAGCGTCAGGCTGACTACGACCACATCGTCGCCACCGCCGACTGGCACATCGATCCCGGCGCCCACTTCTCCGACACCCCGGACTACGTCGACAGCTGGCCGGTGCACTGCGTCGCCGACAGCGACGGAGCGGAGTTCCACCCCAACATCTCCAACGCCCTGAGCCACGTTGAGGCGATCTTCCGCAAGGGTGAATTCGCCGCCGCCTACAGCGGCTTCGAAGGTCGGGCCGACGATGAGTACCGCACGCCACTCGCAGCCTGGCTCAAGGACCACGACGTGACCCGCGTCGACGTGGTCGGCATCGCGACCGACCACTGCGTGCGGGCAACCGCGATCGATGCCCGTCAGGAGGGTTTCGACACGGTCGTCCTGCTCGACCTGACCGCCGGCGTCGCCAGGGCGACCACCGACGCGGCCTACCTGTCGATGCGCGAGGCCGGGGTCCGTCTCGAAGGCACTCCTGTCGTCGAGCCCTGACCCGGCCCTCCTG